>DASQCM010000235.1:0-4107 GCA_035634675.1 Gaiellaceae bacterium | reverse complement strand
GCCGGCTGGGATTCCGGCCGCATCGGGGCGGCGTGGGCCGAGCTGATGAACCGGCTCGGGTACGACCACTACGTCGCGCAGGGCGGCGACCAGGGCGCGGGTGTCACCGATGCAATGGGACGGCAGGCCCCCGCCGGGCTGCTCGGGGTCCACTTCAACTTCCTCGACGCGATTCCGAAGGAGCTCCTGACGGCGGCTCTCACCCCCCGGATCTTCACCCATCCGGAGCGCGAGCAGCTCGGCAAGGTCGTGGGGGTCACCATGCGCGGCTACATCTCCGAGATGAGCGAGCATCCGCAGACGATCGGCTACTCGCTGCTCGATTCGCCGATCGGTCTCGCGGCCTGGATGCTCGACCACGACCCCGACAGCTACGAGAAGATCTCGAAGGCGTTCCTCGAGGGCGAGCAAACGGGCAACCTCAGCCGTGACAACATCCTCGACAACATCACGCTGTACTGGGTCACGGGCACCGGCGCCTCGACGTCACGGATCTACTGGGAGACGGGCAAGACCGCGACGGCCTCGTTCAAGAACTCGCCGCCGCACATGAGGCTGCCCGCCGCCTACACGGTGTTCCCGGACGAGCTCTTCCAGGCGCCGCGTCACTGGGTGAAGCACGCGTACCACCATCTCGTCTACTACAACGAGGCTCCCAAGGGCGGGCACTTCGCCGCGTGGGAGGAGCCCGAGATCTTCGCCGGGGAGCTGCGGGCGGGATTCAAGTCGCTGCGGGAGGCAGGCAGCTCGTAGTGACATGAGCTCGCTGTCAACTCCCGAAGGCCCCGGCTCCGTTTCCGGGGCACCGAAGCTGCCGGCCGGGTTCGCAGACACGTTCGAGAGCCGCTACGTGCAGGCCGGCGACATCCGCCTCCACGCGGTCGTGGGCGGCGAAGGCCCGCCGCTGCTGCTGCTCCACGGCTGGCCGCAGACCTGGTACGCCTGGCGGATGCTGATGCCGGCCCTCGCCTCGGACTTCGAGGTGATCGCCGCCGACCATCGCGGTGGAGGCCTGTCCGACAAGCCGAAGGACGGGTACGACGTAGGCACCCTCGCCGGCGACGCGGCGGCGCTGATGGACGCGCTCGGCCACGACAGGTTCGCCGTCTACGGCACCGACATCGGCATGCCGATCGCCTATGCGCTGGCCGCGGATCATCCCGACCGCGTCGTCCGCCTCGTCGTCTCGGAGGCTCCGCTGCCGGGGATCAGTCCCTCACCCCCGTTGTTCGTGCCGCCGGTCCTCAATGCCCGGCTGTACCACCTCATGTTCAACCAACTCCCTGCGGAGTTGAACGAGGCACTCGTCAGGGGACGCGAGGCGATCTTCTTCGGAGCCGAGTTCGACGCCTCGGCCGGAACGAAGAAGCTGCCGGCGGACGTGGTCGAGTACTACATCAGCCGCGTCGCCGAAGATCCGGAGGCGCTGCGGGGGAGCTTCGAGTTCTACCGCGCAATCCCGGAAACCTCGGCCCAGAACGAACAGCGAAAGGATCGACGACTGACGATGCCGGTGTTGGCGATCGGCGGCGCCGAGAGTAGTGGCCGAGGAGTCGAGGCGACGATGAAGCTCGTTGCCGACGACGTCCAGGGTGTCGTGCTCGCCGGGGCGGCGCACTGGGTCGCCGAGCAGGCGCCCGACGAGCTGCTGGCCGCGCTGACCGGGTTCCTCGCCCCGTACCGCGTGGAAGCTTCGAACGCGGTCGCAGTGCAATGATGACCGCTTGAGTTCTGACGAAAAAGACAAGGCCGTACCGAGGTCGCCCCTGCCGCAGGACAAGGGCCGCTGGCGTGTGGCGCCTGCGCCCGACGGCCGCGGCATGCCGGACGAGCACAAGCCGTCTCCGCCGCACCGTTTGCGCGGGTTCTGGATCTTCGTGGCGGTCCTGCTGGCGATCAACCTGTTCTCGGTCTTCATGACCCGCACGACCGGGGAGACTCGGGTCAAGGTCCCGTTCAGCCCGTACTTCCTCAACCAGGTCGACGCGGGGAAGGTCGAGTCGATCTCGTCCAAGAGCGACACGATTCAGGGGACGTTCAAGAAGAAGGTCAGCTTCAAGCCCGCAGGCGCCAAGAACGCGACCAAGACGACGCTCTTCTCGACCGAGGTGCCGACGTTCTGGGACGACGTCACGCTGACCAAGCTGCTGCAGTCGAAGGGCGTCCAGGTCAACGCGCAGAACCCGAACCCCGGCACGTCGTTGCTGGCCGAGATCCTGCTCGGGTTCGGGCCGACGATTCTCCTGGTCGCGCTGTTCGTGTTCCTCGGCCGCCGCGCGGCCCGGGCCGGCGGCGGCCTCGGAGGGCTCGGGAACTTCGGGCGATCGCAGGCGCGGCGGGTCGACCCGACGACGATCCAGGTCACGTTCGACGACGTGGCCGGGATCGACGAGGCGAAGGCCGAGCTCGCGGAGATCGTCGACTTCCTCAAGACGCCCGACCGGTACGTGCGCCTCGGCGCCCGGATCCCGCACGGTGTCCTCCTCTACGGACCGCCCGGCACCGGCAAGACGCTCGTCGCGCGCGCGGTGGCGGGCGAGGCGCACGCGGCCTTCTTCTCGATCGCCGCGTCCGAGTTCATCGAGGCGATCGTCGGCGTCGGCGCTTCGCGAGTGCGAGACCTGTTCGCCAAGGCCAAGGAAGCGGCGCCCTCCATCATCTTCATCGACGAGCTCGACGCCGTCGGCCGCTCCCGCCAGGGGTCGGCTGGAATCACCGGCGCCAACGACGAGCGCGAGCAGACCCTCGACCAGATCCTGACCGAGATGGACGGATTCGACTCCAACCAGGCGGTCGTCGTCATCGGCGCCACGAACCGCCCCGAGATCCTGGACCCCGCCCTGTTGCGGCCGGGCCGCTTCGACCGCCGCGTCGCCGTCCAGCCGCCCGACAAGGACGGCCGTCGCAAGATCCTCGAGGTGCACACCCGCACGCTGCCGCTCGCCGACGACGTCGACCTCGAGGCCCTCGCGTCGACGACGCCCGGGATGGTGGGCGCAGACCTCGCGAACCTCTGCAACGAGGCCGCGCTGCTCGCCGCCCGGCGGAATCACGACAAGGTGCACATGGCCGACTTCACCGACTCGCTCGAGAAGATCCTGCTCGGCGCACCGCGCGGAATCGTGCTCGGCCCCGAGGACCGCGAGCGGACCGCCTACCACGAATCCGGGCACGCGCTCGTCGGGATGCTCACGCCGGAAGCCGACCCCGTCCGCAAGGTCTCGATCATCCCACGCGGCCAGGCACTCGGCGTCACGCTCTCCACACCCGACTCGGACCGCGTCTCCTACTCCACCGAGGAGCTCGAAGCGAGGATCAAGGTCTCGCTCGGCGGACGGGTCGCCGAGGAAGTCGTCTACGAGAAGATCACGACCGGCGCCGAGTCGGACCTCCAGCAGCTGACCGAGATCGCGCGCCAGATGGTGGGCCGCTGGGGGATGAGCGAGAAGGTCGGCCCGATCGTGCTCCTGCCGAGCGACGGTCAGCCGGCGTATCCCGGCACGAACGAGCACTCGGCCGAGACGGAGGCGCTGATCGACGACGAGGTGCACCGGATCGTCGAGGAGGCACACGCGGAGGTCACCCACCTGCTCACCGAGCACCGCGACCAGCTGGACAGCCTGGCCCATGCGCTGCTCGAGGCCGAGACGCTCGACGCTCCCGCCGCCTATGCCGCGGCGGACGTCCCGATGCGCGCGGCCGAGCTCGAAGCCGCCGTCGCCCCGGAACGCGCATGAGCTTCTTCGGGGCGCGCCGGCACCCCGGCGTCACTCCGCTGCCGGTGGAGGGCCGCCTTCCCGGGTTCGGCAGCGCCGCCGGCTGGCTCAACTCCGAGCCGCTGACCGCGGACGACCTGCGCGGCAAGGTTGTCCTCGCCGACTTCTGGACGTACACCTGCATCAACTGGCTGCGCACGCTCGCCTGGGTGCGCGCGTGGCACGAGCGCTACCACGAGCACGGCCTCGTCGTCGTGGGCGTCCACACGCCGGAGTTCTGGTTCGAACACGACCCGGAGAACGTCCGCTGGGCAGTGCAGGAGATGCGCGTCGAGTATCCGATCGCGCTCGACCCCGAGTACGCAGTCTGGAGCGACTTCGGCAACCGCTA
>DASQCM010000234.1:0-13325 GCA_035634675.1 Gaiellaceae bacterium | reverse complement strand
TCGCTGTGGACAAGGAGAAACGAAGCGCCGGGTGAAGATCACCCGGCGCCCGTGAAACCTGTTAGCCGCCTCCCAGCTACGGCCCGGATCCCCCACGTGGGGGATGAGCGCAAGCTGTGGATAACGGACTATCCGACGGCTCTACCAGAGCTTTCCTGCACCCACCGTACTTCCGCGGAGCGCAAGACGGAAAAGTGAGCGACGCATTTGATACTCCGATCGATCGGGGACTGACGGCTCGAGCAGCGTATACCCCTTTTGGGGGAGACGCAAGGCTGAAACGCCTGACCGAAGGTCTAGATAGAGCCGATCTCCGCACCGTCGCATGGGCTTGCGTGCTCATGGCGGCCGCCGTCGGAACAGCGGTTGGACTGTGGCTGCACGGTTACCGCTTGCCGCCACTGTGGGCAGTTGCCGTTCTAGCGGCTGTGGCCGCGGTCGCTGAACGTCAGAGCATCGCGGTTACGGAACGGACCAAGATGTCGGTTTCGTTCCTCCCTCTGGTTTTCTCCGCCGTGGTTTTTGGGCCCCTCGGCGGCTTCGCGGTAGGGACCCTCTCGAACATTTGGGACCTTCGCGAGTCGCCTCTGCGCTGGTGCGTGTATACGCCCATCCGCGGGCTTACTGCAGCGATGGCGGGACTTGCCGCATGGAGCGTCCTGCCAGCTTCGTCTAACTTCGGCGGTTATGTGATCGCGAGTTTGGTTGCTTCGCTGGTCGAGGTAGCGTCCGAGACGCTCTTCATGGGAGGAACCGCCCTTGTTCGCCGCGTGAAGTTCGGCGGCGAGTTGCGAGCTCTCGGCTCAGTCTTCTGGCTCTCCGTTCCACTGTACGTGCCGATCCTTGCGCTTTTCGTCTACGGCTACCACACATATTCACTTCCCGTCGTACTCGCTTTCTTCATTCCAGCTCTTGCCGCTCAGCGTCTGTTGCATCTCTACCAACAGGAAAAAGCCGTCACCCAAGACCTTGCGGAAGCGAATGGACGGCTACGTCGCGCGAGCCTCTCGTTCGCGACCGCGCTCGTCGCAACTCTTGATGCCCGAGACCAGTACACCGCGGGTCATTCCGCGGCAGTCGCGATCTACGCGAGGGACATCGCTGAGCGCATGGGACTATCGGATGAGAGACAGGAACTCGTGCACCTATGCGGCCTCGTCCACGACATCGGAAAGATTGGCCTTCCTGCTGGCTTGCTCGAGAAGCCCGGCCCGCTGACTCTCGAAGAGCGCCGGCAGATGGAACGGCACTCCGAAATCGGCGAGCGGATCTTGCGCAACGTCGACGACTACACCGAGATTGCCGACATCGTGCGATCTCACCACGAGCGGATCGACGGGATGGGCTATCCCGACGGCTTGCACGCCGACGATATCCCGCTGCTTGCGCGGATCATCGGCGTTGCGGACGCCTACGACGCTATGACCTCCGATCGCCCATATCGCGCGGCGCTCCCGAGCCGCGTCGCTCGTATGCGTCTTGCCCAGGCTGTGGAGACCCAATTCGATACGGCCGTCGTCGCGGCGTTTGAGGCGATTCTGGCCGCTGCGGACGAGGCATACCGTTCCGGCAGGGGGCAGGTTTTCATGCGCGAGCGTGAACAGCTCGAGCACGACGAGGTCGGCCTCAGTGCTGCGCTAGACGTCCTCGCGTAGAGCGCGAGCTGCTTCCAAACGCGAACGAACCCCGAGCTTGTCGTAGATGTGCTTGACGTGCACCTTGGTCGTCGAGAGGCTGATGCTCAGGAGCTTGGCGATCTGTTCGTTAGTCAGTCCTTGTGCGAGGAGTTCGTGTACCTCGGTCTCGCGTTGTGTCAGACCTTGCTTGGGCTTGGCGTTTCGCGGGACACGCAGGCCAATCAGATTTGCGAGTGAAGAGTCCGACGACAGTACGAGTATTCGCCGGAGCCAGTCAGCACTCGCCCGCTCCTTCGCCATATAGCTGCCAAGATCAGTAGCCGAGCGTACTGCGATCAATATCGGGTCCCAAACGCCGGTTGCGATTGCCTTCTCGAGATTTGACCCCGCGTTTTCAGGCTTAGCCATTCTGAGCGCGACGATCGCGCTGCTCGTATATGCGAGTGCCGAGGCTTCGAGTCCGCGAGACGCTTCTTGCGCCCTGTGCGCGAGCTCTAACGCGACTTCGAATTGTCCTGATGCTGAATGGAGGAGTGCCTGCCATCCGAGAAACTCGCCACGCAAGCCACTACCCGCTTCGGCAAGTGGTCCTAGTGACAGCACATCCAGAGCTCGTGGAAGATCACCCACGCTTGCGTATAGACGCGCTCGCTGGATCGGCAAGTTCCCTTGGAAGTAAATGCCGGACTCGTCGCGGGTGTCGCGTTCGAGCACTCTCAGAGCACGGTCTGCGGCCGCAAAGCGCCGGAGACCAATACGCGCGCTCGCCGAATACAGCTGCGCGTACGGCATCGGGAAGTCGATGCCGGATGCCTCTGCGAGTCGGGTTACGGCGGCGAGGCTCTGCAGACCTTTTTCGTATCGGCAAGTCAAGATCAGCGAATAGCTGTACGAACTCAGAAGACCCGTAAGGGCGATGGCGTCCGCTCCTTCGCCAGCCAGAGACAAGGCGACCCGAGCTTCGTCGATGGCTCGATCGAGCCCTCCCTCCATGCTGGCTAGCGCCAGGCCGCCCGTGGCGGAAATCAGTGACTGCTTTATCCCGGGCCGTGCACTGCGCCTGAAGTCGGCAAGACGGACTCCGAGGTCAGCTGCCTGCGACTCGATGCCCGCAAGAAAGCGAAGCCAGAGTGCCTCTTCGTTCGTCTCGGCCGTCTGTGCGACTAACGCTGCCGTGTCAGCGTGTGTTTGAGCCGACGGTGAACGATCCGTCAAATTTGCAGCCCGAGCTGCAACAAGGTGAGCACGAGCAGCAAGATCGCCCTCCAGCGAGCCTGCGGATTGTGTCGCGAGCGCGATAGCTCGATCGAACTTCGCATCCCGGTAGAGAGCTTCGCTCTCTGCGTAGTCGATCAGCCCGCCTTCGGCTCCCGCGGACCGCGCCGCGACGACCCAACGCTTCAGGCTGCTGGTTCGACCGGCCGCCAGCAGATCGTCCAGCGCGGCTGCGAGCGCCTCTGTGGCGAATGCGGCATCGTGCGCGACCTCGGCAACCGCGAGCGCTTCGTTCCAGCGGTGCGCCGGCAAGAGCAGTCGGCTATCCAGCAGCAGGGCCTCCCGCGTCTCGTGATCAACCTCTCCGAAGCGTCGGATCAGTAGCTCCCGGAGGAGCGGGTGCATCAGCAGCGACCTCCGCTCGGTTACGGCCACGAGGCCGCGTTCCACGGCGTCCTCGAGCACGACGTCGGTGTTCGCACCGAGGAGGATGCGCGCCGCCTCGACGTCCGGGGCCGCCGCCACGCCGAGCAACATCAGCGCCGTCTGCGTCTCAGGCAGTGCGCTCGCCAGCAGCTCGCTCGCCAGGAAGTCGTAGAGCGTGTGGGACATGAGACGGCTCGAGGTGAAGTCGACGTCTCCGGTCATCGCCGCGAGGCCGAGAACAGCGGGCCAACCGTCGGCGGTGCGCATCAGCTGGGCGCGGCCGGCGACGGCGCCGAAAGCCGCGAGGACCCTCGCAGCCTCGTCGTCGGTCATCGAGAGATCGTCCACGCCGATCTCCATGCCTTCGCCGTATACCTCGAGGCGCGGCGTGAACCAGCTCGGTCTCGTCCTCGTCGTGATCAGGAACCGAATGTCGAGGCCCTCGACGAGCATCGACAGGAGCTCCTCCGCCTCCTCCGTGCCTGCCGCCTCCCATTCGTCCACGACCAGCAGGACGTCCCGCGTCAGAGAATCGAAGGTGCGGAGGATGGCACGGCCGAGCGGCTTCGGGCTCGGGTTGATCGAGGCGATCGTCGCGACCTTGTCGGGCTCGCGGGGGAGCTCGGGTGCGACGGAGGCGAAGAGGTCGTCGAGCTGAACCGCCAGTAACGCGACGTCTCCCGAGGCGCGCGTCGTGCGATACCACGCCACCGGCGCTGTCTGCCGCTGCGACCACTGTCGGGCGAGGGTCGTCTTCCCGTAGCCGGCCGGGGCCGCGAGGACCGAGACCCGCGCGCCGCCGTCCTCCTCGAGTCGCGCGATCAACCGGGGACGCTCGATGATGTGGTCGAGCGCCGGCGACGCCGCAGCTGTAATCGTCTCCACCATTCCCCTGCCGGGCCTGTTGTCGCCCGGGCCTAGACCCTACTCCACCATTGTTACGTCTGCCGCAAGCGGGGGCCCGCGCCCGGGGTAGGGCCCGAGCGCGGGTTAGCCGTCAGCCCCCGGCGCCGGTGAGCGCCGGCGCAAGCTCCCGCGCGAGGGGGTCCTCGCCGGTGAGCGCCTTGAACGCGGCAGGAATCTGCCGCCGCCTCGGCACACCGAGCTTCTGGCGCAGGACGTCGCAGTGCGCCTTCGCCGTTCTCGGGGAGATGCCGAGCCGCTCTCCGACCTCGTCGTTCGAGAACCCGCGCGCGATCAGCACGACGATCTGGAGCTGGCGCTCGGTCAGGTCGGGCTTTGCCTCGTCACTGCCTGTCATGGCCCGGGACGCTAAGGCCGGGCGGGACTTTCAGCTATCGGCCGACGGGGGTATTCGTAGCGCCGGCGTGTGAGGCGCCGACGAAGCTCGCCTCGTGCCCGCGCGTGTTCGCCTCGTCGAGCTCCTCCTGCGTCAACGCGCCGATGCGCAGCAGCAAGTCGAACTCGTCGCGGAGGTGTGTCCGCATCATCTCCGGGCCGTCCGTGGCGATCGTGAACAGGACGCCGTTGTCGACGAAGGTGCGGAACACGTCCCGCACCGCGTCCTCGTCGGGCAGCGCCTTCGTGAGGAGGTTCGACGTGGGGCAGATCTCGAGCACGACCTCGCGCTCGCGCAGCTCCTTCATCACCTCGGCGTCCCCCGCGGCGAGGATCCCGTGTCCGATCCGGTCGGGCCGTAGGAGCTCGAGCACCTCGCCGATCTCCGCACGGCCCATGTCCGCTCCCTCCTCGCCGACGTGGATCGTCACCCCGAGCCCGGCGGCGCGGGCCTCCTCCACCATGGGCTGCACCTGGGAGTAGTCGTAGCGCTCGCCACCGGGCCGCGGTCCCGCGATGTCTACTCCCACGACTCCCCGCGGCGCCCAGCGGATCGCCTTCTCGACGATGATCTCGTTCTGGTGCGGCGAGAACGTCCGGTCCATCATCAGGATCAGACCCGCGCGCACCTGCGGGTACTCGAGGCTCGCCAGGTCGAGGCCGCGGATCGCGGCAAGGATGATGTGGTCGAGGTCGCGCTCGCCGCCGCGGTTGCGCTTCATCGGGTTGAAGCGGAGCTCGAGCGTCGTGATCCCCTGCGACCTGTAGGCGCCTCCGATCGCGCCGTGCACCGAGACCTCGACCGCGGCGGGGCTGGACTGGATGAGCTCCGTCCAGTGGTAGATGGCGTCGAGCGCGTCGAGGTCGGGCACGCCGCGCGGATCGGAGAGGGTCACGAGCCGCTCGAAGTCCCAGTAGTCCTTGACCGGGAGCGCGATGCCCTGGCGGTGGGCAAGCGTCCAGAGGATGTCGGAGGAGACCGAGCCGCCGAGGTGCGTGTGGAGCTCGGCTAGTCCCTCCATCGGAACAGTCTAATTCCAGCCGACTACGGCCCAGCGCCGGCGGACGAAGCGCGGCCCGAGCAGCGCGAGCCGCGCGACGATCAGCACGTCGAGCGCCGCCCAGACTCCTACGACGCCCCAGTCGAGGGCGAGTGCGAGGCCGGCGAGCGCGACGAAGATCGCGCTCGCGGCGAGCATCGACCACATGAGGAAGCGCGTGTCGCCGGCGCCGATGAGAATCCCGTCGAGCGCGAAGACCGCGGCGCCGAGGGGTTGCATCGCGGCGAGGAACGGCCAGATGAGCGCGGCCTGGTGGAGAACCTGTGCGTCGTCGGTGAACGCTCGCGGGATGACGTAGGAGAGCGGCGCGAGCAGGGCGGCGAAAGCGAGGCCGATCACAACCGACCAGCCGATCATGCGCACCCCCGCTGCGTACGCCCCGTCGGCGTCGCCGGCGCCGAGCATCCTCCCGACGATCACCTGCCCAGCGATCGCGACGGCGTCGAGCACGAGCGCGATGAAGATGAAGAGCTCGTACGCGATCTGATGCGCGCCGATCTGGGCGTCGCCCATCCGAGCCAGGACCGAGGCAGCGACGAGGAACGACGCGTAGAGGGCCAGCGTGCGCACGAAGATCTGCCGGCCGATCGTGAAGAGCGGCTTCATCGCGGTCAGGCTCGGCCGCCGAGAGAGAGCGCGCGGTCGGAGCAGCTCGACGACGAAGGCGACGCCCATTCCCAGCTGCGCGATCGCCGTCCCTGCCGCCGAGCCGGCGACTCCCCAGCCGAAGGCGTAGACGAAGACCAGCTCGAGCACGAGGTTGGCGAGGTTGGCCACGACGACGATCTCGAGCGGGCGGCGGAGGTTCGAGACGCCGCGCAGGTACCCCTGGCCGGCGAGCGCGACGAGCGCGGCCGGCAGCCCGATCGCCCCGATCCGGAAATAGGTGAGCGCGTAGTCGCCGGATTGACCGTGGCCTCCAAGCCCCTCGAGCAGCGGCGCGGCGACGATCTCGCAGACGATGAGGACCCCGGCGCCGATCGCGAGCGAAGCCCAGAGGGCCTGAGCAGCGAGCCGTGCGGCATGCTCCTTCTGGCCGGCGCCCGTCGCCCGCGCCACGACCGCAGTCGTGCCGTAGGTGAGGAAGTTGAAGATCGTGAACGCGCCCGCGAGGATGGTGCCGGCGAGGCCGAGCGCAGCGATCTGGGGCCGGCCGAGATGGCCGACGATCGCCGTGTCGGCGAGCACGTACAGCGGCTCCGCCGCGAGCGCGCCGAGCGCCGGCAGCGCGAGGCGGACGATCTCGCGGTCGTGCGGGGAACGAAGGCGCACCGGCCGCCGACGATAATGGCCCGATGCAGCCGGAGAACGAGCGGTCGCGCACGCCGAATCGGCTGCTGGAGCTGCAGCGGAAGCCCCTCGTCCGGGTCCTGCTCGGACTTCTCGTGCTCGCTTCGATCGCCGGCGTGCTGTGGTGGAGGCGCGACAGCCTCGCGTCGATCGGCGACGCGTTCAGGGCCGTGGAGTGGGAATGGGTAGTCGCCGCGATCGCGCTCAACCTCCTGTCGGTCGTACTTCGCGCTCTCGCGTGGACGACCGTCATCCACTCTGCGATCGAGCCCCCGCGCCCAGGCGTGATGCTCGTTTTTTCGGCTTTCTCGGTGGGCCTGTTCGCGAACGCTCTGCTACCAGGCCGCGTCGGCGAGCTGGCAAGAGTCGCGGTGCTGACTCGCAAGATGCCGGGACGGAAGGGAGCATGGGCGGCCCTCGTGGGGACGGTGTTCGCGCATCGCGTCTTCGACATCGTCCCGGTGCTCCTGCTCGTCCTCTACGTCGTCTTCGCCGCGTCGATCCCCACCTCGGCTCGAGTGAGCCTGTTCGTCGTAATCGGCGTTGGCGTCGTCCTGTTCCTGTTCGCCTTCTTCGGCGCTCGGCGGAACTCGCGAGTGGCGGTCGAAGAGCTCGGACCCGTCCGTCGGCTCGTTGCGATGGGACGTGCCGGGCTCGGGGTGATGCGCTCGCCGCTCGCCGCCGCCGGCGCCATCGTCCTTCAGATCGGCGGCTGGACATGCCAGATCTTCGCCGTCTACACCGCGATGCGAGCCTTCGACATCCACGCGCCGCTGGCGGCGGCCGGGGTGGTTCTGCTCCTGATGAACGTCGTCACCATCATCCCGCTGTGGCCCGGGAACGTCGGCCTCGTCCAGGTCGCGATCGCGTCGGCGCTCGTCGGGTACGGCGTGCCGTACAGCACTGGGGTCGCGTTTGGATTCGGGCTTCAGGCGATCGAGGCGTCCGTCGGCATCGGGGTCGGCATCCTGTTCCTCGCGCGCGAGGGTCTCTCGCTCGCGATGCTGCGCGTGATGCCCTCGGCCAGGCACGCACAGATGCCGGAGGACGAGGAGGAGGAGACGGACGAGCGGCGCGAGCCGCGGCAGGCGGCGGCGAGCTAGCGGTCGGTGGTTGGAGCGTCGCCGGCCGCGGCCGGTCGGGACTGCTCGGCGCGCCGTGCGAGCTCCTCGACCCTGCCCTCGGCTGCGTCGAGCTTCGCCCGGCAGAAGGCGTAGAGCTCCTCGCCCCGCTCCCACAGTTTCAGCGCCTCCTCCAACGGTGCCTGGCCGCGCTCGAGGCGCTCGACGATCTGCTCGAGCTCAGCCTGTGCCTGCTCGAAGGTCGGGTCGGCCTGCTCGGTCACTCGGTGACCTCCTCGACGCGGGCGGCGAAGCCGCCCTCGGCGAGGGTCACGTCGACGCGCGCCCCTGTGGAGACGTCCTCGGTCGAAGCGACGACCTCGCCCTGCTCCGTCCGAACGATCGCGTAACCTCGTCTCAGTGTTTGCAATGGTGACAACGCAGCGAGCTTGGCGGCGGTGTTCTCGAGCGCCGCCCGCTTGCGCTCGATCGCGAGAGCCGGGGCACGCCGCAGCCGCTCGTGCGCCCGCTCGAGCCTGACGCCTTCCCGCTCGACGGCCACGCGCGGTCCGGCCCTCAACCGCTCGGCCGAGCGAGCCAGCTGTTGGCGGTCGCGCTCGAGCGAGCGGCGGACGCTGCGCGCGAGCGCCTCGCGGGCGCGGTCGAGCCTGTCGCACAACTCAGTCAGGTCCGGCACGACGAGTTTTCCCGCCGCGGTCGGGGTCGAGGCGCGGACGTCTGCTGCGAGGTCGCAGAGCGGCGTGTCCTGCTCGTGCCCGACCGCGGAGACGACCGGGACCGGACAGTGGGCGACGGCGCGTACTACGCGTTCGTCGCTGAACGCGAGCAGGTCCTCGAAGCTGCCGCCTCCGCGGGTCAGGACGACCACGTCCACGTCGGGCGCCTCGGCGAGGGCGGTGATCGCCGAGACGATCTCTCCTGCCGCACGTGGGCCCTGCACGTAGGTCTCCGCGACGAGCAGGGACGCCGGCGGGAAGCGCGTGCGAATCGTCGTTACGACGTCCCGCTTCGCCGCCGCGTCGTTGCCGGTCACCACACCGATCCGGCGCGGCAAGAACGGGAGCGGACGCTTTCGTTCCTCCGCGAACAACCCCTCCGCCGCGAGGCGCGTCTTGAGCCGCTCGAGCGCAGCGAGGTGGGCACCGACGCCGAACCGCTCGACCGTGAGCGCACGGAGCTTGAACTCGGCGCGCTGCTCGTAGAGCTCCGGTCGGCCGAACACGTGCACCCGCTCGCCGTCCGCCAGGTCGAGCCTGAGCGCATCGAAGCGCCCTCGGGCCATCGTCACGCCGACGCACGAGCCGTCGGCGGGATCCTTGAGCGTGAAGAAGACTGACGCCCAGCGCTCGTGCCGGCGAAGCTCGGTCACCTCGCCCTCGATCCAGATCGTCGGCAGGCGTCCAAGCCACTGCGCGACGCCGCGATTGAAGGCGGCGACGGAGTAGACGGTGCGGTCGTCGTACGGAAGCGCCTCGACCTTGGCCACGGTCGCAGGGTAACCGGGCGAAGAGCTGCGCTCTTCGTCCGGGGATAAAGGAACTGCGCCAGCGGGAGAGCGCCGTCGCGAGCGCAGGCCTCGGGCGTGCGCGCTTTCTATTCCGCGGCGGCCTAACACGGCGTCACGCCGCCGCCTTGACGCCAGTGGGGTTCGACACGCTCAAACCAGAGCGGCGCCAAGGGCCGGAGGCCGGACTGCGCTCGTGCCGGCCTCTGCCGCGCGCGAGCGCACCAGGTAGGCCTTCCGTCCAGAGAACCTCAAACCACATAGCACGGAGCGCGCCCGAGATCGCAATCTCGAGCGCGCGGAGTTCCTTTGTCCCAGCGAGCGAAGCGCCAGCTTCGCTGAGCTAAAGGAGGATCTCGGTGGCCGTCTCGGGGCTGCAGCCGCGGGCGATCATCTCGCAGGCGACGTGGAGGTCGGCTTCGCTCACGGCGAGGCGCTCGGCGAGCGGGAGCGGGTACCCGGACTCGATCAGGATGTGGAGCCGCCAGCTCTCCACTTTCGACCGTTCGTCGATCAGGGGCTCGAGAATCTGCGTCGTCTCGCTCATGGCTTCACCACGTTCGTGGTGCTATCGACGAACCCTTCTGGCCGTTGTTAGGCCGGTCGTTGTAAGGAAATGTCGAGTACTAGGAGCCGCGGACGGCCGGCGCGGAGGCGTAACGGCGCACGAGTTCTTGCAACCGCGCTTCGAGCACGCCACGTTCCGCGTCGATGTCGGACCGTAGGTCCTCGATCCGTCGCCGCATCTCGGACTCGAGCTCGCCGAGCCGCAGGTCCTGCGCCGCCAGGAGCTCTTCGTGCCGGCGTTCGAGCTCGCCCGCCACGTCCGAGAGCCGGTGCTCGAGCCGCTGCGCGCCCGCGTCGCCGACGTGGGCGAGCCGCTCCGCGAGCACCGTCTCGGCCTCCCGCGCGAACGCGCTAACAGCACGGTCCATCTCCCGCGCGAGGCGCTTGGCCGCGTCTTCCCGGGATGTCTTGACGAGCTGCGCGAACCGTTGCGCGGCCTCGTCCGCGTGCGACGCGACAGCCCGATCGACAGCTCGCTCGAGCTGCTCGATCTGGCGGCGTGACACGTCCTCGAAACCTGCCTTGACGCGCTGCGCCGCCTCGGTCTCCTCGCGCTGCGCTTGCTCGCTGAGCTCTCGCTCGCGGCGCGCCAGCCGAGTCTCCAGCTCCTGGAGGGCCCTGCGGCGCTCGGCCGAGTGCGCTTCCAGCTCGCTCCGCACGACCCCGAGCGCGTCCTCGAGCGTGCGGTTGAGGTCGGTGCGGAGCCGCCCCACGGCCGCGCGCTGCTCCTCACTCTCGGCCGAGAGCCGCTCGGCGTCGGCGGTGAGGCGAAGCTCGATCTCGCGTAGGAGCTGCTGCTGTCGCTGGTCGAGCTCTTTGATCCGGGCTCTCGTGGCCTCGCCGGCACGGTCGACGTCCTGGGACCATTCTGCGAGGCGCTGCTCCACCTGGGCCTGGACCTGATTCAGCTTGTCGCCGAGCGCCGCCGTGGCGTCGTGCTCGCGCTCCGCGACGACCGTTCGCCGCTCCTCCGCGATCTGACGCTCCTGCTCCTCGAGCAGCGAGCGCGAGTCGGCACGGGCGCGCGCGAGCGTCAGCTCGAGGTCGGACGAGAGCGACGCCTTCTCGCGGTCGACGACCACGAGGAGGTCGGCCTGCGCCTCCGCCAGGCGCGCGTCCATCGCGTCGACACGGCGCTGTGCCCGCCGCAGAAGCAGAGCGGCTCCGGCGACGAGCGCGCAGGCTGTCAGCCCACCGGCGGCCACGGCAAGAGCCCGGTCGTGGCGCAGCGCGAAGGCCACCCAGATTCCGACCGCCGCGATCGCCTCGATGCAGACAGCGGCGACGAGGAATTGCGTCCGCCCGCGCCGCAACGCGGCAGCCGCCAGCGCGAGCGCGGCGAGTACGACCCCGCCGGCGAAGACGAGATCGGCGAAGGTCGTCAGCGCCACGCTCGGAGTGTAGGCAGTACCTCTCCTACCCGGCGCGGAACAGGAGCAGCGCCCCCGCTATGAGCACCGAGGCGGCAGCCAGCACCTTCAGCGACGCTTCGGGAGCCGCCGCGAGCGCGTCGCCGTCGAGCTCCAGCGTCGTGCCGTCGTCGAGCTGCGCTGTCCCCTCGACCGCGACCACTCGGCGGCGGACGAGCCGGACCGGCGTGGAGAGCTTGCGCTGCGCCCAGCTCAAGGCGAAGGCGTAGGCGGCGGCAGCGAAGGCCGCGCCGTCCAGTGTCGTAGCTGAGGCGAAGTACGCGGTCAGGACGGGGAAGGCTCCCCACGCGGCCGGAAACCAGAGCCCGCCGTGGAACCTGCCCTCGAACAGCTCGAGGTTGTAGGCGACGACGAGGAAGGCGCCGACGGCCACGAACACGAGCAGCCAGAGCGTCCGCGAGATCGCGACGGCGATCCCGATCGCGCTGGCGGCGGAGATCGAAACGACGGCGAGCCCGACGAGCACGCGTCGCGGGATGCGGGTCTGGAGCGGCCTGCCGCGCAGCTCGTCGAGGGCGTGCGCACCGACTCCCATCGCGAGTGCGAAGGCGAGCGTCGTCCAGCCGAGCAGTGCCCAGTCCATCCGCGGGACGAGCGCCGCGCCCACCGCAACGTAGGAGAGGTGCCACAGCGTGTACGGCGGGTGGAGAAGTGTCACGTAGTCGCGCCATCCGCCCTGCCGGAGCGCGTAGAAGGCGGGCCGCACCCGGGCGCCCGTGGTCATGCGCGCCGCCCCCAGACGACGATCCCGCCGCCGAGGCTTAGGCGTCGTGAGTCGACGCCCGCAACGCCGGCCTCGCGCCACGCGTCGAGAAGCCGGGGCTCCGGCCACCGCTCCCAGAACCCGCGGATGCTCGGGCCGAGGAACCGTCCGACCTCGCGCCATCCGGGCGAGACGACAGCGCCGGCCGCCGGCAGGCCCGCCCGCACGTACAGCTCCCAGAGCGGTCGCCACGCGCCGCGCGGGAGGCCGAACTCCAGCATCGCGACCGTCCCGCCGGGGCGGACGACACGGACGAGCTCGCGGAGCGTCGCGGGGACGTCGTCGACGTAGCGGAGGAGATAGGTGAACGTGAGAGCGTCGAACTCCGCATCGCCGAACGGGAGTGCCTCGGCGTTCGCCTCGCGTAGGTCGATGCGGTCGCTCAGCCCGGCGCGCTCCACGCGCGCCCGTCCCGCGGCGAGCATCTCGCTGCTCTGGTCGACGCCGGTGATCGTGCGGCCGGCTTCGGCACGTGCGAGCTCGATCGCAACGGCTGCCGTCCCGCTGGCGACGTCGAGCACTCGGCTCGCGTCCGGTGGGATCCGCGAGACGAGGAACGACCGCCAGCGCGGATCCTGGCGGAAGGAGAGCAGCCGCGCGTAGCGGTCGTACGTCGGGCCGAGCGGGGCGAACAGCTCGCGCGCGTGTTGCGTACGGCCGGAGGCTTCCACGGGCCTATTGTCCACGCATGACGGTCGCCGAGGACGTGGCACGCATCGCGGAGGTCGCCGCGGGCTACGCGGCACCGGGGGAGAAGCTGGCCGGCGTCCTCGTCGCCGAGACGCTCGGCCGCCGGATCTATCTCTGTGCGTTCGAGTCCGGAGAGAGCCGTGTCTGGCTCGCGTTCGACGACGCAGGCGAACCGCTGACCGAGCGGCGGCTCGTGCGCGAGGCGGCGTCGCTCGCGGGGATGGTGGAGGTTGCCGAGGAATCCGCGGGCGGGGGCGACCTGCCCGAGCTACGGGCGCGGCTCGCCGAGCTGCGGGAGACGGACGCTCCGGAGGGAATCGAGGAGGCCGAGGCCGCGGCGGCTTCTCTCGCCGAGACGCTG
>DASQCM010000233.1:0-5839 GCA_035634675.1 Gaiellaceae bacterium | reverse complement strand
ACCTCGCCGGGCGCCTCGTCGGTGCCGGCCAGCATCGAGCCGGTCATGACGACGTCTGCTCCCGCCGCGATCGCCTTCGCCACGTCGCCGGACGAGCTCAGGCCGCCGTCGGCGACCACCGAGACGCCCTCGGGCGCGGCGACCTGCGCCACGTCGTAGACGGCCGTGACCTGAGGCACTCCGACCCCGGCGACGACGCGGGTCGTGCACGTCGCTCCAGGCCCCACGCCCGGCTTGACGCCGTCCGCGCCCGCGTCGATGAGTGCACGTGCCGCATCGCCGGTCGCGATGTTGCCGGCGAGAAGCTCGACGTCCACGCTCGACTTGATCCGGCGAACCATCTCGAGCACGCCGAGGGAGTGGCCGTGCGCTGTGTCGACGACGAGGACGTCCACGCCGGCGGCAGCGAGCCCCTGGGCACGCTCGAGCGCGTCCGGCCCGACGCCGACGGCGGCGCCGACGCGCAGGCGACCCTGCTCGTCCTTCGTCGCGTCGGGGAACTCGATCTTCTTCTGGATGTCCTTGACGGTGATCAAGCCGCGCAGCCGGCCGTCGGCATCGACGACCGGGAGCTTCTCGATCTTGTTCCGGTGGAGGATCGCCTCCGCCTGGGCGAGGGTCGTGCCGACGGGGGCAGTGACGAGGTTGCGCGCCGTCATGAGCGCCGAGACGGGCTGGTCGACGTCGTTCTCGAAGCGGAGGTCCCGGTTCGTGAGGATGCCGACGAGCACTCCTTCGTCGTCCGTGATCGGGACGCCGGAGACCTTGTAACGCGCCATCAACTCGAGCGCCGCGCGCACCGGCGCGTCGGGCGGCAGCGTCACCGGCTCGACGATCATCCCCGATTCCGACCGCTTGACCTTGTCGACCTCGGCGACCTGCGCCTCGATCGAGAGGTTGCGGTGGAGAACGCCGATCCCGCCCTCGCGCGCGAGCGCGATCGCCAGCCGCGCTTCGGTCACGGTGTCCATCGCGGCCGAGACGATCGGGATCGCAAGCTCGATCGAGCGCGTCAGCCGCGCGCGAGTGGAGACGTCGTTTGGCAGGACGTGAGACTCGGCGGGGACGAGGAGCACGTCGTCGAAGGTGAGGCCCTCGCGGCCGAACTTGCGATCGAGCTCCAGCAGCCGCTGGACGTCGTCGGCGCTCAGCTCAGCTGCTTCGTACTCCGTCAAGGAGATGAGGGTACCAACCTGCACGGACAGGGCGAAAACGCTCAAAAGTCCTTACAGAGCGGCGCTACCGTCCTCGTGTGCGAGCGCTTCTGGCCACTGCTGGACTCCTGGTCCTAGCCGGTGCGGCGGCCGCGGCGCCCCCGGCCGGCCACACCTTGCGGAAGAGCCCGAGCGGGCCGATCGAGGCGATCGCCCAGGACGGCGGCAACGTCGCCTGGCTCACCTCCGGAGGAGTCAAGACCTGTGACGCGGTGCACGTGCTCGCCCCGGACAAGCCTGACCGCAACCTGCCGCAGCCCTCGTCCGGCAGCATGACCTGCCGCTGGGATCTCTCCGACGGCGTGCCGCAGCTCGCGTTCGCGAACGGCATTTCCACGGCCCTTTGGACGCTGCACGAGAGCGGGCCTGCGCCGTTCGACTACGTCGTCTCGGCCGCGGTCGGCGGGCCTGAGAAGCAGATCGCCCGGCTCGCCCATGCCGGAGACGGCACGGGTAAGTGGCTCGGCGGCGTGGCGGGAGCCGGCAAGACGCTCGCCTATTCGTGGGACGACGTCGAGTATGTCGACAGGCTCGCCTGCCTCTCGGGCGGCTCCTGCAAGATGAAGATCGCCGACGGGGGGATCAACCTCGTCTCCCGCTCGGCCGCCACGACGAAGCTGGCTGAAGCGCCGGCCCTGCAGCTCGCCGCGTCGACTGGACGCATCGCGTACATCCCCGCGACGACGGTCAAGGCGGGTCGCCCGGCGGCGAGCGCCGACAACGTGATCTACCTCGTGGACGCGGCCACCGGGAACGTTCTGGGCCACCCGATCGTGCGCGGGATCCCCGCCGCGATCGCGCTCTCGCCGCACGTGCTCGCCGTCCTCACGCAGCGCGGCCCCCACGACAGGATCTCCTGGTTCTCGACGACCGATAGCTCGAAGATCGGCAGCGTTCTCGTATCCCAGCGCGCAGTCCCCACGGAGCTCGCGGCGAGCGACCAGCTCATCGTCTACCGCGTCGGCCGCACCCTGTTCGGCGTCTCGACCGCCACCGGCCACATCCGGGCGCTCGCTACCACCGGCCTGAACTACCTCGGTCTCACGCTGAGGAACGGCCTGCTCGTCTGGGCCGAGAACCACGGAGACGGCGGCAAGCTCCGCGGACTTTCCGCTTCCTAGACCTCGACCGGGTCGAGCTCGACGATCTCGACGCTGTCGGCGAGCCGGGCCGCCTCGCGCGGGTCGAAGCGTCCGGCGCCGAGCTCGACGACCGAGGCTGCGGCGCAGCCGACCGCCGTTCGCAATGCGTCTCCGGCGGCGCGGCCGTTGTAGCGCTCGGAGAGGTAGCCCGCGAGCAGGACGTCGCCGGCGCCGACGGGCGCGATCGGCTCGACGCGCGGGATCGAGGCGCGGAAGCGCTGTACCTTCCGGTCCTCGCGCAGCAGGGCGAAGCACGAGGTCTCCTGCGTGATGAGGACGTTGCGCGCGCCGAGGTCGGCGATCGCGTCGAGTGCCATCACGAAGTCCTCCTCGTCCATGAACTCCTGTCCGACGAGGTCCTCCGCCTCTTGCTGGTTCGGTGTGACCAGATGCGGCTCGGCCTCGACGCCGAGGCGCAGCGGCTCTCCCTCGCAGTCCAGGACACAGCCGACGCCGCGCCGGTTGAGGTCGCGGATGGCGCCCGCGTAGAAGTCGGTCTCGACGTCGCGGGGCAGCGAGCCGCAGAAGACGATGTAGCTCGCGACGCGTGAGAGGTAGTGGAGCTTGTCCTCCAGCATCTGCAGCTCGTCCGGGCGCACTGCCGGCCCCCACTCGTAGACCTCGGTCAGTGACCCCGCCGTGGGGTCGACGACTGCGATCGAGGTGCGGGACTCGTCCGAGATGCGGACGAAGTCGCTGAGGATCCCCTCGAGGCCGAGCTCCTCCACGATCCGGTCGCCGGCGCGTCCGCCCGCGAGCCCCGTCGCGACGACAGGGGTCTCGAGCCGCTTCAGCGCGCGCGCGACGTTGATGCCCTTGCCGCCGGCGCTGGTGAGCCTGTTGCTCGCCCGGTGCCGGTGGCCGAACTGGAAGTTCGGCACGGTCAGCGTCCGGTCGACTGCTGCGTTGAGGGTGACTGTGACGATCACGCCGGGACGGGCGCAGGTTACTTCACGCGGATCTTCTCACCGACGCTGAGCGCTGTCGGGTCGATCCCGGGATTGAGGTGCTCGATCGCGACGACGGTCGTCCCGTACTTGTTCGCGATCGACCCAAGGGTGTCGCCGGACTGGACGGTGTACGTCTGCGGGCGCCGCTTCCCGTGGGGGTGCTTGTGCTTCTTCTTCGCGGTGACGGTCGTGGTTGTCGTGGCATGGTGACTGCCGTGCTGGAATCCGGCGCGGACGACGAGGACGCCGATCGTGATGGCGGCGAGGAAGGCGACGGGGGCGGCGTAGCGCGCGAAGCGGGAATGCCGCACGGCTCGGCTCAGCTCGGGACGGCTAGAGCGCGGAGCTCGTCCGCGAGTCGAGCCGCCTCCGCCGCCGCCGCCTCCTGCCAGTCCCCGCGGCTGTCCGCGTAGATCACGGAGCGCGAGGCGGAGACGAGCGCGCCGCCCGGGCCGGTGGCGAACGCCTCGGCGAGCTCCTCGGGGCGGCCGCCCTGGGCGCCGACTCCCGGGAGGAGGATGACCGCGCGGGGCATCAGCCGGCGCGCCTCGGCGACCTCCTGCGGGAACGTCGCCCCGACGACGGCGCCGACGGAGGAGAGACCGCTCTCGCCGACCAGGTCCTCTCCCCATTGGTCCACGAGGTCCGCGACGTGCTGCCACAACCGGCGTCCGTCCGCCAGCGGCAGGTCCTGGACATCGACGCTGCCCGGGTTCGAGGTCTTGACGACGACGAGCACACCGAGTCCCTCGTGCGCGAAGAAGGGCTCGAGCGAGTCGAAGCCCAGATACGGATTCACTGTGACCGCATCCGCGAGTGGCGCGAACGCGGCGGCGTAGGCGCGAGCGGTGGAGGGAACGTCGCCGCGCTTGGCGTCGGCGATCACGAGCAGCCCGGCCTCCCGCGCGTAGCCGCACACCTCGGTGAGCGCAGCCCAGCCCGCCGGGCCCTGCGCCTCGAAGAAGGCCGCCTGCGGCTTGACCGCGACCGCGGCTCCCGCGACCGCGTCGACGATCCCCCGGCAGAACTCGACGACGCCGACTCCCTCCGGCATCAGCTCGGGATCGGGGTCGAGGCCGACGCAGAGCGGCGCTCCCTTGCGTTCCACGGCGGCCGCGAGCCGATCCGCGAAGTGGCCCGCCGCGCTCACGCCTCCAGGATAGGAGACGGCCAGGTCGATAAACAGAGAGGCCGCCCGAAGGCGGCCTCTCGATCCTCGGAGGAGACTTTGCCCGTTGGGTCTAGTAGGACGATCCCCCGCTCTTGACGGCCGTCTTGAGACCGCTGCCGGCCGAGAACTTCGGGACGGTGGCCGCGGGGATGTGCACCTTCTCGCTCGGGTTGCGCGGGTTGACCCCCGTCCGTGCTGCGCGGTTCGCTGTCGAGAACTTGCCGAATCCGGTGAACGTGACCTCGCCTCTGCCCTTCAGCGTGTCAGTGATCGCCTCGAGAAAGGCGTCGACCGCCTTGCCTGCGTCGCGGTTGGACAGCTGGGCACGGCGTGCCACCTCGGCTACGAACTCCTGCTTCGTCACACTCTCCTCCAGTCCTAAATCGCTTGCAGGGCCGGAACGACCCTACCAAGTCAGCGTTTGTCGCTCAACCATGCGGTTTTGCGGGGGTTTTCTCCCCCCTTAGCAAGTCTCCTGCCCGAAATAGCGCCCGTAAACGCACGGCCTGGCGCGCGAGCGCATCTGCCCCACCCTCCTCGCGATCGACCACACAGACCGCCGTTCGGACGACGAGACCGGCGCCCCGGGCGGCGTCGATCGCCTCGAGCAGCGCCCCGCCGGAGGTCACGATGTCCTCGACCAGGCAGACGTGTTCCCCTTCCTCGAACGGGCCTTCGATGCGGTTCGCCGTCCCGTACTCCTTCGCGGCGTCGCGGATCATGAGGAATGGCAGCCCGGAAACCAGCGAGGCGGAGGCGGCGAGGACGACGCCCCCGAGCACCGGCGCGGCGAGCCGCACGGCCTCCGGCTCGTGCTCGCGGACGGTTGCGGCGATCCGCTCGCCGAGGGCGGCGAGGAGGTCTGGCCGCGTCTCGAAGCGGTACTTGTCGAGGTAGTACCGCGACCGCTTGCCCGAGCGCAGCACGAAGTCGCCCTCGAGATACGCCGCGGCCACGAGCGCCTCGCGCAGGTCGTCGTCGTTCACGCTTCTCGCGCGACCGCAAGGACCTGAAGGGCAAGCGGAAGCAGCCGCTCGCCCTCCAGCGAGCCTGCGGCGAACGTCACGAATGAGCCGTCGTCGAAGTAGACGTCGATGCCCTCGCCACGGCCGCCGAAGAGCTTCCGGTAGGCGAGCGTGCCGGCGAGCGCGCCGCTTGCGAAGCCGGCGAGGCGCAGCACCTTACGCTTCATCGGCGAGCCTCCTCAGGCACTGCTTCAGATCGTAGAAGACGAGCCCCGGCGTCGCCTGCTCGCCCGCGACGGCCACGATGGTCTGCTCGTCCCAGCCGGTCACGGCGAACACGTCGCCCTCGTCGAGCGTCGCATGGAGCTGCGTGACCCGGCCGTCGGTGCGAAACGAC
>DASQCM010000232.1:0-2443 GCA_035634675.1 Gaiellaceae bacterium | reverse complement strand
AAGGAGAACCCGAGGCCCGTCCCGAACGCCGCGAGCTTCGCCTTCAGCTCGGCCGTCGCGAGCTGGATCTCGAGGCGGACGATGGAACGCGCGTGCTCGGCAACACGGCGCGTGGCGCCCGTGAGGCCTAGACCTTCCATGACGTCCTTCTTACCACGACAGAGGGACCGTAGCCGACGCCGTCAGCGATTGCGGCCGGTCGTCCACCAGGCGAGCCGCTGATACCAGGTCGACTTCTCGGGGATGATCTGCTCCTCGACCTCCTCGTGCATGTCCTCGAGGGACGGCACCTCATTGCCCGAGATCGTGAGCCTGACCTCGCGCTCGGCGATGCTCGCCACGATCTCGGCCGGGACGTACTTGACCCCGCCGAACGTGCCCGTCTTGATGCCGAAGCCGTCGAAGATGTCCGCTTCCTCGTCGCCCGCGATCTCGTGCACGTTGCCGACCTCCGCGCCCTCTCGGTCGTAGACGGGCCAGCCCTTCTCGACGACCTTCCAGGAGACGGGATCGGCCATCAGGACGGGCGGCGGCCGACAAGGAAGGTCGCGCCCTGCGTCCCGATCGGATGCACGTCGCTGAGAACGCGCGTGAGCCGGACCTTGCCGCCGATGCCGGCCTCATCGAGCCTGGAGAGGCAGCGGCCGACCATGCCGGCGGATGCGCCGTAGCCGTGTCCGCTCGAGCAGCGGAAGCCGAATCCGGCCTTTCCCGTCAGCTGCATCGGGTTGAGGGGGGCACAGAGGACGGCGGCGCGGTCGATGTCCACGCTCGAGTCGAGCTCGAGCTCGGCGACGAGGTCGCTCCAGTCGGACGGCAGCACATCGAGCGTCGCCTGCCACCCGGCCGCGAGCGTGGGGCGCGCGACCTCCTGCGGTGCCTCGGCCTCACTCGTTCCCATCAGCGTCAGCTGGCCGCGGATTCGCTCGGCGTCGATGCGGCCGAGCAGGCGCCGGGCCGCCTCGGGTCCGAGCCCGCGGCCGCTGCGCGTGACGTAGAAGCGGACCATGACGCCGGAGCGTCCCGGACCGGCCGGCGCGAGCAGCGCAACGGCGCGCTCGCGCGCTCCCTCGTTGTCAATCCGGAGGCTCAGCCGGACGTCGCTCCAGCTCGGATCCAGGCCGCTTTGCACCTGATTCCACTGTTCGACGAGCCGCACGGCGCCAACCGTACACTCCGGCCCATGGCAGTGGAGCAGCAGCGAGCGAGCCTGCCGAAGGGCGACCTACAGGACGTGCTGCGGGAGATGCTCCTGATCCGCCGCTTCGAGGAAAAGGTCGAGGAGCGCTTCCGCGCCGGCGACCTGCCCGGCTTCCTCCACGTGGCGATCGGCCAGGAAGCGTGCGCCGTCGGCGTGTGCCGCGCGCTCGAGGACGGCGACGTCATCGCCTCGACCCACCGGGCCCACGGCCACACGCTCGCGAAGGGCACACATCCGAACGAGCTGATGGCCGAGCTGTACGGCAAGACGGAGGGGTGCTCCCACGGCTACGGCGGCTCCATGCACCTGTACGACATCGAGCGCGGGAACATGGGCGCGAACGCCGTCATCGGGGGCGGGCTGCCGCACATCACCGGTGCTGCGCTCGCGTTCCAGATGCGCGGCGAGCCTCGCGTCGCGGTCGCGTTCTTCGGGGACGGGGCGACCAACATCGGGACGTTCCACGAGGCGCTGAACCTCGCGCAGCTCTGGTCGGTGCCGGCGGTGTTCGTGCTCGAGGACAACAAATGGGCGGAGTCGACGCCAGAGTCGCAGCACTCGCCGATCCGCGACCTCTCCCTGCGCGCGAAGGCGTTCGGGATGAAGGCGACCAAGGCCGACGGCCAGGATGTCGAATCGGTCTACAAGGCGACGCGTCAGGCGCTCGACCACGCGCGATCCGGCAAGGGGCCGGTCTTCCTCCACCTCGACACGGTGCGCTTCAGTGGCCACTACATCGGCGATCCCCAGGTCTACCGGGACAAGGACGAGGCGCGGGAGCTCCGCGAGACCCGTGACCCGATCGAGCTGCTGCGCGCGAAGCTCGAGGTCTCCGAGGAGGATTTCGCCGAGGTCGACGCAGAGGTGACGGAGATCGTGGAGGCGGCGGTCGAGTTCGCGAAGAACGGCACCGATCCGGCTCCCGACGACGCGCTCAAGAACGTCTATGCCTGAGCTGACCTACCGGGAAGCGGTGCGCGACGCGCTCTCCACGGCGATGCGCCAGGACGACGACGTCTTCATCATGGGCGAGGACATCGCGGAGATGGGCGGCTCGATGGGCGTCACGGCCGGGATGCTCGACGAGTTCGGCAAGGAGCGCGTGCGCAACACGCCGATCTCCGAGATGGCGCTTGCCGGCGCGGCGATCGGCGCCGCGATGCAGGGCATGCGCCCGGTCGCCGAGATCATGTACGAGGACTTCCTGACGCTCGCCGCCGAGCAGGTCGTGAACCAGGCGGC
>DASQCM010000231.1:0-11508 GCA_035634675.1 Gaiellaceae bacterium | reverse complement strand
GAAGGCCGCGGCGGCGACGAGACGACGGCGATCGACAAGGCCGCGGAGGACGCGATCCTCGAGCGGATCCGCGAGTCTGCGGGCGCCGTCGTCTCCGAGGAGATCGGCCGCCTCGGCGGAGCGGCGCTGCCGCTTGTGGTGGTCGACCCGATCGACGGCTCGCTCAATGCGAAGCGCGGCATTCCGTTCTTCTCCCTCTCCATCGCGGTCGCGGAGGGCGAGACGATGGACGACGTCGCCTTCGGCTTCGTCCATGACTTCGGCTCCCGGGAGGAGTGGACGGCGCGACGCGGCGAGGGGGCCTGGCTGAACGGCGAGCCTCTCGGCTCGGTCAAGCCGAAGGACGAGATCGAGATCCTCTCGTTCGAGGCGACCCGCACTTCGCTCGTCGCCCGTGACGCGCCGAAGGTGGCCGATCTCGCTCACCGGCTCCGGATCATGGGCTCGCTCGCGCTCTCGCTGTGCCATCTCGCTGCGGGGCGCGTGGACGCCGTCTGCTCGCTCAAGCCGGCGCGCTCGGTCGACATCGCAGCCGGCCAGCTCCTCTGCCGCGAGGTGGGGCTGGCGATCGACCTGTTCGATGGCGACGAGCCGTTCGGCGCAGCGCCCCTCGACCTGGAGCAGCGCTCGCGCGTTGCGGCAGCCGGCTCCGAGGAGACGTGTCGGCGCCTCGCAGCAGCGCTTTCCCAGGCCTAGAGCCCGGCGGGAACGCGTGCCGTTGGCTTTGAGCTGGCCGCCCCGGCTCCCGCTGCATTCACTGCTGAGACACGCACCCGCAGGCGGTGCCCAGCATCGGTCTTCGTCAGCCGGTACGTCGAATGGATGGCGTGCGCGATCTTGCGACACGATCCGCCGTGGCCGTTGCAGCGCAGCCACTGGTAGCGGAAGGACTTTGGCGGCCCGCTCCACGAGCCCTTGACGGCAATGAGCCGCCGCCCGACGCGAGCGCGGCCCGAGATGCGCGGAGCCTTCTTCGACTTCGGCACCGCGACCTCGGACACGGTGCCCACGACTCCACTCGTGTCCGATGCGACCGGACTCGCCACGCCCACGACGTTGTGGGCGCTCACGGTGGACCGGACGACATGGTCGACGTCCGCCGAGGTGAGGAGATACGTTGCGGCTGTGGCGCCGGAGATCGCCGTGCAGCCGGTTCCGCTTGCCTTGCAGCGCTGCCACTGGTAGCCGAAGCCGCTCGGGGCGTGCGCCCAGGAGCCATCCGTCGTCGAAATGCTCTTCCCCAGGATCGGGGTACCGCTGAGCACCGGCGGTGCGACGGTGCTCGGCACGACCGTCGGCGTATAGCCGAGAGCGCAGGAGCTGTTGTCGTTGCTGTACTCCTCCTGGAGCGAGTACTGATGGCCGTTGATGAGCTGGTTGTAGGGCTGTCCGTTCGACGTTCCGAGCGGGGTCGACCCGAAGTCGCCCGCGCACAGGTCCGCGATCTCCCCGTTGTCGGCGTCGTCGGCTGACCACCAGGCGTCGCCGAACGGATCGGAGATCGCCTCGTTGTGCTCGTGGCTGATGGTGTTGATCGTCGCGTCTGCGTCGTGGTCGTTGGGGAATCCCTGCTGGCCCACGAGCGAGAACGTGCAGCCCGAGATGGTCCCGGCATACGGCTCGTTCGCGTAGATGACGTCTTCGCCGCTCGAGTCGAAGAAGTCGCTGTGATACGCGCAGAAGACGTTCGTCGAGCAGACGGAGTCGCTCGAATCGGTACAGGAGGCGACCCCGTCGGGCGTGAAGAGGAAGAACATATTCGACGTGCCTCCGTGCCAGCCCTGGCGCATGAGTACCGTCTGGATCTCCGCCTGAAGCTGTGCGTCCGTGAGGCAGATGCTCGCCTGGCCGCAGCCGCTTGGCGGGAACGGGTCGGTGTCGATGTACGCGCCGCCGAACGTCGACTTGTACCGAATCGCACCGTTGTTGTCGTAGTACTGGGTGGGCACGGAGTAGACGTTCGACGGGCTACCGCTCGCGGCCGCGACGTCACTGAAATAACGATTGATCAGGCTCTCGTAGCTCGGGTCGCTGAAGCCGCTGGGGCTCCAGTAGATCGCGTAGGCCGTGTTCGTCTGCATGACCTGCCCGTCGTGGTAGACGACGGGGCCGGTGCCCCTGGAGGTGGGAGGGTCGGCCTGCCGCGATGCGTGGAGGCCCGCGTGCGGCACGACCCCGAGGATCCTCGCCTCGGCAGGACGTGCGCCGCCGCTCGCCGTCGCAGCGGGGACGAGCAGCGCAAGCGCTACCGCAAGTGTGGTCAGTGCCCGCCGCATCAGCTGTCCGTTAGATCGCACTTCCGCTCGTGCAAGCCAAGTCCCTCGTTCGGGGCGGCCTCAGCGAGCCGTAAGTGCGCCGGCGCTCCGCATGAGCTTCCGGAGTGCCGCGTCGAACGACCCGATCGACGCCCCCAGGCTCCCCCCGGCGGTCTGGAGCTTCCCCAGCTGCCGGGTGAGATATCCGGTCTGGCTCGCAATGTACCCAGGATCCAGACTTCCGGTAGGCGTCGTCGTGAGATAGGTCTCGAGTGTCTTCAGCTCGCTCGCGATGCGGTCGGCGGTCGCGGTCAGCACGCCGGCTCCGGAGGAGACCGAGGCCGCAGCGCTGTTCGAGGCGGTGGCGTCGGCGCTGACCTTCGCTGCGGCGCCGGTGACGGCCCGCTCCGAGGCTGCTGCGACGACCGCCACCTGGTGCTGGCGCGTCTCAGCCCGTCGGGCACTCGTGAGCGTCGCCTCGAGCGCGGCGACTTGCCGCTGGAGTCCGTGGGTTCGCGCGGTCGCCGTCGCCAGAGCCGTCTCAGCGTCCGTGTTGCGCTGCGCCTGGTGGCGCCAGCCGATCGAGAAGCCGGCGGCACTCACGAGGCCGCCGCAGAGGAAGGCGAGGCCAGTGAGCAGCCACACCGAGCGTGGCGGTCTGCGCCCTCCCGCGCGCGTCGTTGTCGGCGCCATCGGGAGGCGCTCGTTCAGGAGCGGCCAGCGGGTCGTGGACTCGGACGCCATCCGGGAGCGCTTCGCCGCCCAGAGGCGCGCTCCTGCCCGGCTCGTTGACGCTACGCTCGCCGCATGGCGGTCAATCGCGACGAGGTTCTGAAGGCGCTCGAGCAGGTGATCGATCCGGAGCTGAGGCGGCCGGTTACCGAGCTCGACATGGTGCGGGGCGTTGAGATCCACGACGGCGTGGTCGCGTTCACGATCGTCCTCACTGTTGCCGGCTGCCCACTCCGCCACTCGTTCGAGGAGCAAGTGGAGCAGGCCCTCGCCCAGGTGCCGGGCGTCACGGGCGTCGAGCTCTCGTTCGACGTGATGACGCCCGAGGAGCGGCAGGCCCTGACGCAGAAGCTGCGCGGCGGCGCGCCCGAGCGCGACGGCGTCGTCCGGCTTCCGGCTGACTGCCGCGTCGTCGCGGTCGCAAGCGGCAAGGGCGGTGTCGGCAAGTCGTCACTTGCCGCGAACCTCGCGGTCGCGTTCTCGCAGCTCGGTCACAGCGTCGGCGTGCTCGACGCGGACATCTACGGGCACTCGATCCCCCACGTGCTCGGGATCCGGCAGCGCCCGATCGCAGTGGACGAGCTGATCGTGCCGCCCGTGAAGGACGGGCTGAAGCTCATGTCGATCGGCTTCTTCCTCGAGAGCAGCAACGAGCCGGTCATGTGGCGCGGCCCGATGCTCCACCGTGCGCTCGAGCAGTTCCTCACCGACGTGCACTGGGGCGAGATCGACGTGCTCGTCGTGGACATGCCGCCGGGGACGGGCGACGTCTCGATTTCGCTCGGCCAGCTGCTTCCCCGCGCGGAGGTCGTCGTCGTCACGACGCCGCAGCGGCTCGCGCAGGACGTCGCGGCTCGCGCCGCGGCCATGGCGCAGAAGACGAACATGCGCCTCCTGGGCGTCGTCGAGAACATGTCGGGCGACGTCTTCGGCAGCGGCGGCGGCGATGAGCTCGCCGGCGAGCTCGGGGTGCCGCTGCTCGGCACGGTTCCGCTCGATGCCGCGCTGCGCGAGCAGGGCGACGCCGGCGCGCCGGTCGTGACCGCGCAGCCGGACGCGCCGTCGGCGCAGGCGATCGTCTCGATCGCCGAGGAGATCGAGGCGCTCCGCCGCGACCGTGGCGGGATCGTCAAGTCGCTGCCGCTTGTCGGCTGAGCTTGGCCGCGGCCGCGTTCTTCGACCTCGATCGCACGCTTCTGCGCCGCTCGTCGGCCCTCGCGCTCGCCGGGTCGTTCCGTGAGCGTGGGCTCATCTCCCGCTGGCAGATGGTGCGTGCCGCCGGCTGGCAGCTCCTGTTCGTCGCCCGGGGAGCGAGCCACGAGGCGGTGCGCCGGGGGGCCGAGGAGGGCCTGCGCGTTCTCGCCGGCTACACGCCGGAGGAGCTGCGCGAGCTCGTAGCGGAGGCGATGGAGCCGGTGCTGCGGCCGCTGGTCTACGCGGAGCCGCTGCGGCTCGTCGAGGAGCACCGCGAGCGCGGCGAGCGCGTCTACATCGTCTCGGCAGCGTTGCAGGAGATCGTGGACGCGATCGCGGAGGACCTCGGCTTCGACGGCGCCCTCGGCACGATCTGCGAGGTGAAGGACGGCCGCTACACAGGCCGTGCACTACGGGCCCTGCACGCCGAGGCAAAGGCGGAGGTTCTGCGCGAGGTCGCGCAGGACGAAGGGCTCGACCTCGCCGAGTGCACCGCATACTCCGACAGTCACACCGACCTCCCGTTCCTCGAAGCGGTCGGCCATCCCGTTACCGTCAACCCCGACCGCGCGCTACGGAAGATCGCCGGTGAGCGGTCGTGGCCGGTGCTCGAGTTCAGGATGCGCCATGCAGCCTGAGGAAGGGCTCGCGCGCCTCCAGGCGCTCGGCTTCGGCCAGGCCGACGCGCAGGAGCTGTGGGCGCACTTCGACGCCGCGGAGCGGCGGGGGAAGCAGGGGCACGGGCACGCGAGGATCCCGTGGCTCGAAGGGCTCGAGGGCTACGACCCGGCCGCCGCGCCCATGTTGCTCGAGGACGAGGAGGGCTTCCAGCGCTGGCATGGCGGCGGCGCGATCGGCTACCTCGTGCTCGGCCGCGTGGTGCGTGAGCAGCTCGAGCGTCCGCCTGCGCACGCGCGGCTCGTGGTCTGCGAGCGGACGTTTCCGACCGGGATGCTCGGGCACCACGTGCGACGGCTCGCCGACGGCGGACTCGTCGCAGTGTTGACTGCGACGTCCCCGGCGCGGCTCGGCCATCCGTCGGGCGGGCCGAAGGTCGCCGGCACGAACCCGCTGGCAATCGGGATCCCCAGCAGCGGCGGCGATCCGATCGTCGTCGACGTCTCGATGGGCGCGGTGACCTGGGGAGACGTCGTCGCTGGCCTAGCGCGGGAGGAGGAGCTCGTCCCGTTCGGCGGCGAGCAGGCGCACAAGGCCTTCGCGCTCGCGCTCGGGCTCCAGCTGCTCGTCGACTCGCTCGTACGCGAGGAGGGTCACGGCGCGGTGCTCCTCGTGGCGCGACCGGAAGCGGACCCGGTGCCGGCGCTCCGCGACCTCGCCGCCGGCGTCCGGTTGCCCGGCGGCTAGCTCGGGAAGCGGGGATCGTCGCGGATCGAGGCGAGGTCCTCGTCCGTCTGCGCGTACTCGCGGAACCGCTCCTCCGCGGCGACGGACTCGTTCAGGAGCTCGAGCGCCTTGTCCATTTCACCGGCGAGCGCCTCGACGCAGGCCAGGTCGTAGAGGATCGGCGGGCTGCCGGGCTTCGCCTCTAGCCCTTCGTGCAGCACCCGTCTCGCTTCGTCGAAACGCCCTGCGCGTAGAGACGGAGAGGCCGCGAACGTGTACTCCCAGGCCGAGATGTCGTGCGGCTCTCCCGGCTTGCCGCCGACCGCGAGGACGGCGGCGTCGTCGGTGAGCGCGACGCCGGCCCGCCGGACCGAAGGGTCACGGACGTACACGAGCTGGCCCGGGCCGAGCTCGTGCTCGTCGCCGTCCACGGTGAAGCGGACGCGTCCCCGCAGGACGAGATAGATCTCCTCGTGGCCGAGCGTGTTCTCCGTGTGCTCCTCGACGATCTGTCCATTCGCTCTGGACGTGTAGGCGTTCGTGCCGAACGCCTTGATCCCGAACCGGCGGCGCACGGGTCGCCAGACGAAGCCGTCCGGCATCTCGATCGCGTCGAGCTCGTCGATGTGCGCCAGGTTCATCCGAGCAGCTCCTGGAACCGGGGGTCGTCGCGCAAGGGATCGAGATCGCTGTCCTCGCGGAAGTACGGCGCGGAGTGGCCCTCCGTGTCGAGCTTCTTCGCGCGCCGCAGGTGCTCGAATGCCGCGTCATTGTCGCCCGCCAGCGCCTCGAAGCAGCCCGCGTTGTACGTGGTTGGCCAGTAGTCGGGCTTCTCGGCGATCAGCTGCGCCATGATCGCCCTACCGTCCTCGAGCCGTCCCGCCTGCCGGTACCCGTCCGCGAGGGCGAACGAGTCCCAGCCTCCGGCGTTGAACGCCTCGCCGACCGTGCCGCCCACCACGAAGACGATCGTTCCGTCCTCGGCTGCGATTGCAGATCGGTGCACCTGCGGCGGCACGAAGACGAGTGTCCCCGCTGGCGCGTCGGCGGTCTCGTCGCCGACCGTGAAGGTCGCGCGGCCGCTCACGACGACGTAGAGCTCTTCGTTGCCGCTGTCCTCCTCGTGCGGCGGCATCAGCTGCCCGCCCGTGTCCGCCTTCCACGCGTTGACGCCGGCCGGCCGGAAGCCGAGCAGATGCCGGACCGGGATGAGCGTGGTGTTCTCGCGGTGTGGGGCGGTCTCCGCTTCGTCGAGCGTGAGGATCTCGTAGCCGTCGCTCATGCACTCGCCTCCCGCAATGCTTCGAGCACGACTGGATCGATCGCGTCGCCGCCGTCCACGCGCTCCTCGAGGTTCTCGACGCCCGCCCAGGCGGCGAGAGAGTCGTGACCGAGCCGGGCGAGTCGCTCGTCGACCTCGGCGCCGAGGTCGCCCTCGAGCGCCAGCCAGTCCTCGCGCGGGCTCGTCTCGAAGAGGCGCCGGTGTATTGCGTAGATGCGGCGCAGCTCCTCGATCGGGCGTTCGTGGTCGTCGACGCGCAAGTCCACGAGCGTGTCCGAGAGGCCCGCGTAGCCGCCGTCCTTCTCCACGACGATGAGGGCCGCGGACTGCTGACCGCGCCGGTCGCCGCCCGCGGCCTGCGCGGCCCCGAGGCACTCGATCAGCCTCTGTACGAGCGGGAGATCAGTCGTCGCCTCGAACGTCGCCGCGAGCGCGTCCACCGTCTCCTCGCCGACGAGGATGTTCCCCTGCGCTGCGTAGCCCGCGCCCGTGCGACCTCCGGCCCACGCGAAGCAGCGCTCGCCGGTGTAGGTCGCCGCTCGTCCCTCGCGGTCAACGATGCCGAGCTGGCGCTGCCCTCGCCCCTCGTCGGCGGCGGTCAGGCGCTCCACGGCCTCCTCCGCCGACAGTCCCTCGCGTAGCAATGCCAGGCCGTCCGGCCCGTAGCGTGGGTTGACGAACGATTGCGTCGCGACGGCTCCGACCTCCGCCTCGGCGAACGGGCACAGCGCACCGACGGCGAGGAACTTCGACTGCACCGCGACGCCCCACTGCCGCGCCTCGAGGTCGCACCCGACGATCGAGTACGTGGCGACGAGGGGCTCTCTAGCCATAGGTCAGCTCGGTCAGATCGAGCTCGAGCAGGTCGCCGCGCTGCTGCGGGACGACCACCGCCGCCACCTCGGGCCGCGCGAGCGCCGCGCGCACCTGCTCGGCAGACGACGCGCGCACGACCACCGGACGGCCCGCCTCGAACGCCTCGGCGATGGGCGCAAGGTCGTCGACGCCGTCGAGCACCAGCGCTTCCTCGAGTGGCAACTCCGGGTCTCCCTCGACCGCGAGCTCCGGCACGCGCCGGCCGCTAGCTCCCCACCAGCGCGTCCTCATACCGTGACGGAGCCTCCGGGCTCGATGTCTTCCACCGTCACGTCCGGCGCGAGCTCGCGGAGTTGCGCGGGACGCCCGACGAGCGGCGGGAAGGTGCCCCAGTGACAGGGGACGCAACGGTCGACGCCGAGGAGCTCGAGCGCGACGGCCGCTTCTTCCGGGCCCATCGTGTAGTGGTCGCCGATCGGGAGGACGGCGAGGTCGGGCTTGTAGAGGCGGCTGATGAGCGCCATGTCGCCGAAGACACACGTGTCACCGGCGAAGTAGACGCTCTTCCCCTCGGCGCGCACGACGATCCCGCACGGCTCGCCCATGTACTCGAGGTCGTTGTTCGAGCTGGAGTGGTGGGCATTCGTGAGGGTGAAGCGGATCTCGTCGACGGCGACCGTGCCGCCCTTGTTCGGGTCGAGGACGTTCGGCAGCTCGTGCTTGATCTGGAGCCAGTCGGCGAGCTCCACCGGCGCGATGATCGTGCACCCATGCTGCTTTGCGAGCTCGACGGTATCGCCGAGATGGTCGCCGTGCCCGTGCGTGAGCGCGATCACGTCGACCCGCTCAGGGGTCAATTCGCTCTCGGGGCACTTCGGGTTGCCGTTGAGGAATGGGTCGATGTAAATGCGCTTGCCGCCCGCGTCGAGGCGGAAGGTTCCGTGTCCGAGCCAGGTGAGTTCCATGGCTGCGAGCCTACTCAGGAAGGACCATCCGATGCGGTCGTGAACCTTTGGGGGTGGGTTCGCGGCTCCTGCCCCTGGTGCTCGCGACGGCTGCGCTCGCGGCCGGGGCGTCCGGGCTCGCCGGACTCGCGCTCTGGCTCGGCCTGCTCGCGGTACCGGTGTCCGCGGCGGCGGCCTTCGTGGCTGTCAGCGACGTTCTCGAGGGCCGGCCGGCGCTGCTCCGCGCGGCGACCAGCGGAACCGCGTTGGCGCTGCTCATCCTTGCCTCGGCAGTGCGAGAGAACGCGGCGATCGGATCGGCTCCGTCCCCGCTCGCGACCTGGGCGCTTCTGCTCGGACTGCTCGCCTACGCCGTGCCCGCCGTCGCCTGGATTCTCGCGCCGCTCCGCGTGTCTCGGAGGCCCCAGCCGCACCGCCGTCGCCTCCGCCGGGCCGAGGTCGACGAACTCCTCTCCCGCGCCGCGTGAAGTTGGTAGGCAACACCCCGCGCGCCCCCGCGGGGTGTCGCCATCGGCTTGAGTCAGCGGACGGAGATGCGGAACGAGACCAGCCGACTCGTAGACACTCCCTGCGTGGACGGTTCGCCAGGCTTTGATGCGTGGGCGAACACCGCCAGAAGCCGCTGCTGCCGACTCGCCGGGAACCCGCGCTGGCGGCTCTCGGTAAGCGTGATCGTGCCGTCCGCGACGGTTGCGCCCGAAACTGCGCCGAACTGGTTGTACGGAATCGGGCTCGCGGAGACCATGGCACCTTGAACGGGGCGACCGCCGCAAGCCGTGACCTCGAAGCGGATGTGGATCGTTCTCGTCCGGCGCGTGACGGATGGTGAGATCGACTCGTTACCGATGACGAGGCGCGCAGGCGGCGCCAAGCTTGCAATCGGAATCGGACCGGTACCGGACGGGCATCCACCGGGGGTCGCAACCGCCGTGGGTGCGGACGTCGCCCGCCCCGTGCCGCTGGCGTTGCGGGCCGCCACGGTCAAGCGAAGCGTATGGCCGATATCGGTGGCCGTGACCAGGTACAGCCTCGTGGTCGCGCCTGCGATAGCGGCGCATCCATTGCCGCTTGCGTCGCATCGGCTCCATGCGAAGCTGAACGAGGTTGGACTTCCGGCCCAAGTCCCCCGCATGGCCGTCAGCGTTAGCCCGGCCTGGGGAGACCCCGTGATCGTGGGCAGCGTCTTGTTCGTGGGTACTGCGCTGGCTGCGGCCTGACCACTGCTCGGCTGTCCGAAGACGGCGCCGAGGAGCACGCCGAGACCGACTGCCAGCAGGATTCCCAGCCTTGTAGGCGTCAGGTGAGTTCGTAGCATCGCCGGTTCCTCCAGACTCGATGTCCCCTGTGACGCAGGTCGTACCCGGTCCGAGGTTCCCGGCAACGCGGCTTTTCAGAGTCTTTTCAGAGCGGCAGCGCGCTTGCAGCGTGCTTTGCGAGGTCGATCAGCGGCTCGACGGCGAAGAGCGAGCCGACCGAGACTGCGAGTGCCGCGCCTACTGCGACGTGGAGGAGCGTGTCCGGCGCGGGTTGCCCACCGCTGACAGCGACACCGCCGCCCGGCTGTACCTGCATCTCCTCGGACGGGCGCATGTACATCGCCCGCACGATCCCGAGGTAGTAGTAGAGGCTGACGAGCGTGGCGAGCACGCCGACGATCACGAGCCACACCCACCCGTGGTCGTACGCGGCGGCGAAGACGTAGAACTTGCCGACGAAGCCACCGCCGAGCGGCAGGCCCGCGAAGGCGAACACGAAGAACCACATCGCGACGCCGAGGAACGGCCGCTCCCAACCGAAGCCTGCGAGATTCTCGAGCGTCACAGGCACCCCGAGCTCGCGCTCCCGCGCCGCGACGATCGCGAACGAGCCGAACGCAGCCGCCGAGTAGGGGATGAGGTAGTACATGAGCGCCCGGGCGCCCAGCGCGCTGCCGGTGCTGAGGCCGATCAACATGAAGCCGGCCTGCGCGATCGCGGAGTAGGCGAGGATCCGCTTCACGTTCTTCTGCACGAGCGCGGCGAGGTTTCCGATCGCGAGGGAGATGGTCGCGATGATGGCGAAGGCCCAGCCCCACAGGTGCTCGTTCTGCGGAAACGCCGTCGTCATCACGCGGAACGTGAGGAGGAGGGCGGCGACCTTCGTCGCCGACGACATCCATGCCGTCACCGTCGTCGGGGCGCCCTCGTAGACGTCGGGCGTCCACATGTGGAACGGCGCGGCCGACATCTTGAAGCTGAGCCCCGCGATCATCAGCGCGATCCCGAGCACGAGCAGCGCGTTGCCGGTCAGGCCCTGCGTCGAGATTGCGTGGGCGATACCTCCGAACGAGACCTGGCCCGTCGCGCCGTAGACAAGCGCCGAGCCGAAGAGGAGGGTGGCGGCGCCGAACGAGCCGACGATGAGGTACTTGAGGCCTGCCTCTAGCGAGCCCTCGAGGTCGTAGTCGAGCGCGCACATGACGTAGAGGGCGATCGAGAACCACTCGAGCGCGAGGAACAGCGTGATCAGGTTCGCCGCGCCGATGAAGAACGCCATCCCGGCCGCCGAGGCGAGTAGCAGCGCGAAGAACTCCGCCACGTGGTCGTCGCGGCGCTCGGGGTCGGAGTTCCGCCCCCAACCCGGCATGTGCTCGAACGCGAGCAGCGTAGTCGCGAGCCCGACGGCGAAGAGGATGATCTGCCCGAGCGCCGTCCAGCGGTCGCGGTAGAAGGCTCCCGCCGCGATCGTGTGCCCGTTCGGGCTGTCCACGTAGAGCCAGATCGCGAGCACCAGCCCGGCTGTGAAGCCGGCGAAGGAGAAGCAGGCCCCCGCGAGGCGACGCAGCCGGCGCGGCACGAGCACCGCGCAGAGGAGCGCGAGGAACGCGGCGCCCGTCAGCGTGAGGATCGGGCTCAGCCCGAACCAGTCGATGTGCGGCGTG
>DASQCM010000230.1:0-2932 GCA_035634675.1 Gaiellaceae bacterium | reverse complement strand
GATCGACCGGCTCTGCGCCGAGGACGAAGCGTTCGCCGAGCGCCTGGCCAGATCTTCTTGAACGGCTCGAACGGCTGTCCGGTGCCGAAGTTGCATCCAAGTCGGAGAGGCGCGAAGCTTCCTCAGTGGTGATGCGCAGATGACGCGCTCGATCGTCTTCATGTCGGATTTCGGATTCCGGAACGAATGGGTCGGCGTCTGCCATGCCGTCATCGACAAGCTCGCATCTGGATGCCCGGTCGTCGATCTCTCGCATGGCATCCCCCCACTCGATGTCAACGCGGGCGCGCTTCTCCTCGCCGACTCGCTCCCGTTCATTCGCCACGACGCGATCGTCCTCGCAGTCGTCGATCCGAGCGTCGGCCGCGATCGCGACATCGCTGTCGAGACAGACGACGGCAGGCTCTTCGTCGGGCCGGACAACGGTCTGCTGAGCCACGCTTGGGGCGTGGCAGGAGGCGTGAGGAGCGCGGTGTCGGTCACTTCCTCGAGCATCTTGCTCGAGCCGGTCTCGGCCTCGTTCCACGCGCGAGACGTGCTCGCCCCGGCGGCCGCGCACCTTGCCCTGGGGGCGACGCTCGCCGAGCTGGGACCAGCGATCGCACCGGATACGTTGGCCGAGCTGCGACTGGCCGAGCCTCTGGTCGAGCCGGGGAAGATCACCTGCGAGGTCCTGGACCTCAACCGGTTCGGGAACGTCCAGCTCAATGTGCGCAGTTCTCAGCTCGTTGCCGCGGGACTTGACCGGGCCAAGCGGATCCTGGTCGAGACTCCCGCTGGTGGCAGCGCGGTCGCAAGCACGGTCCTCACATACGCGGACCTCTCGAGCGGTGAATGGGGTCTGATGGTCGACCCGCGGGGCTGGCTTTCAGTCATTTGCGGCAATCCCGTGAATGCGGCCCAGTCGCTCGGCGTCGCCGGCGGCGAGGTCGTCTGGCTCAGCGCCGATCCAGATCAGGGTGGGTAGCCCGGCCGGTCATCAGATCGTCTTGAACTGCTCGAACGGCTGGCGGCAACTCTCGCAGTAGCGGAGCGAGCGGCACGGCGTCGGGCCGAAGATGTTCTCGAGCCGCGTCTCAGTCGAGCCGCAGTAGGGGCACCGGAAGACGTTCGCCTGGAGCTGGACGAGTTTCGGCGCCGACGCCTCGCGTGGCGCAGGCGGTGCGAAACCGGCCTCGCGGAGCTTCTCGCGGCCGGCCGGCGTGATCCGGTCGGTCGACCACGAGTCGTCGCTGATCACCTGCACCTCGGGATCGGCGCCCAGTTCGACGACCTTCTCCTCCATCGCGCGCTTCATCACCTCGAGCGCGGGACAGCCGAGGAAGGTCGGCGTGAACTCGATCCGGACGCGTCCTTCCTGGACATCGACCGAACGAATGACCCCGAGCTCGACGAGCGAGATGACCGGGATCTCGGGATCCGGGATCTCCTCGAGCGCCTCCCAGACCTGGGCCTCGGCTACCACTGGGCTCCCGCCGGTGCCGAGCGCCGCACGACTGTCATCTCCTCCCAAAGGGGCACGAGCTCGTCGGTGTGTGTGCCGCGCTCGATCGCATCCACCTCGGCTAGCCCCACGCGCTCCACGAGCTCTCCTCGCAGCTCCGCCGGCAGGACGCCGAGCGCATACGGCCACAGATCCTCGACGGCCGCGCGGAACCGCGGCTCGTCACGCAGGCGGTCGTGCCACATCTCGGCGTGCATGCGGTGGTACGCCTCCTCGCGGTCGATCTTCGCCGCGAGCCCTGAGACCGCCGCGTCGGGATCGTCCTTCAGCGCCGTCAGCCGGACCTCGTCTGCGACCTCGTAGAGCCAGCGCCGCGCGATCGTGTGCGCCCACTCGAGCAGGTGGAGCTCGACAAGGGGCGCGCTCCGGTACTCCTCAGGGTCGCGGTCGAAGGCGAGCGCGTCCGCGTCCCCCGAGAGGAGCGAGTAGACGGCGCGCGCATGTCCGATCTCGTTCTGAGCGATCGAGGAGAAGGCGACGTCCTCCTCGAGCATCGGCGCGATGCCTGTCCACTCGGAGTCGCGCCACCCGATGATCAGCTCGTCGTCAGCGATCCCCAGCAGTGCCTGCTCGTTCACGCGCCTCCTTCAGCCGTGCCTTGATCGAGTAGCCGTCGACGCGTCGGTACTTGAGGTCGAACTCGTCGGCCCAGTCCTCGACGTCGCGGATCGCGTCGCGAGGGACGAGCCACAGCCCGACCGATTCGCCGCGGCGGCCGTACTGCTCGCGCGCCCACGCTTCCGCGAAGTCCGCGTCGGGGGCCTCGACGGAGCCGGCGTGCTCGAACGGCTGGCCCCGCCGCTCCTGCCTGAATACTTCGTAGATCACGCCGCGAGGACCACGTCGCGCACCCACTGCTCCTGCTCGAGGAAGTGGCGGCGCAACGCGAGCCGCTCCTCGGTCTTTGGCCCGTGGCCGGTGACGACTTGCTTGAGCTCGTCCCAATCGGGCTCGGAGAACTCCCACTCCCCGTCGTCGCGCTTGCGCAGTTTCGGGTCCGGCACCGTGAGGCCCAGCTCCCAGATCTGCGGCACGTAGCCGTCGAGGAACTGCTGCCGTGCCTCGCCGTTCCCCTGCGACTTGATCCTCCACTGGTACATCGGATCCTCGTCCTTCGGGATCGGGTTGCCGTGGAACTGCATCAGCGGCGGCCACCAGCGGTTGAGGGCCTCCTGCACGAGCTCGAACTGCTCGGGCGTGCCGGTGACCATGGCGAGGATCACGTCGCGGCCGTGGAGGATGTGGAACGACTCCTCCCAGCAGATCTTCTTCATGATCCGCGCGTAAGGCGCGTACGAGCACTTGAGCAGCGCCTTCTGGCTGATGATCGCGGCCGCGTCGACGAGCCAGGCGATGACGCCGACGTCGCCCCACGTCTTCGTCGGATAATGGAAGACGTTGTGGAACTTCGCCTTTCCGTCCACGAGG
>DASQCM010000229.1:0-5059 GCA_035634675.1 Gaiellaceae bacterium | reverse complement strand
AGGACGGGCGGGCATTCGAGCGGACGCTCGCCGTCGCCGAGGAAGCCGGGCTGACGAAGGTGCACGTCTTCCCGTACTCCCCCCGCCCCGGTACCCGCACCGCCGCCGAGGATCCCGTGCCGCCGCAGGTGAAGAAGGAGCGGAGCGCCCGGCTGCGCGCGGCCTCGCACTCCGCCTGCCTCGCTCACTGGCGCTCGAAGGTCGGCCGCGACGACCTTGTGCTCGTCGACCGGATCGGCCGCGGCTACGGCGACGACTACTCGCCGTGGCTCGTGACCCAGTCAGCGCCGGTCGGCGAGCTCCTCCGCGTCCGCGGCGCCGCCGTGTCGGAGGAGGGGATACTCGCCGCATGAACGACGACTGCCTCTTCTGCACGCTCTATCGCGAAGGCGACCACGTGGCCGCCACGGAGGGCTTCGTCGTGATTCGCGACATCAACCCGCAGGCCCCCGTGCACCTCCTCGTCATCCCGGAGCATCACATCGACTCCTTCCGCGAGATTTCCCAGTTCTCCGCGGACGAGGACAAGCGGATGCTCGACTTCATCGCCGAGGTCGCCGCACGCGAGGGGTTGACCGATTACCGTGTCGCGGTCAATGTGGGCCCGAGCGCGGGCCAGACGGTCTTCCACCTCCACTGGCACATCAAAGGCGGCTGGGCGTGACCCTTATCGAGGAGATCGAGGACGAGCTGAAGGACGCAATGAAGGCGCGCGACGCCGAGCGCCGCGATGCCTTGCGCCTGATCCTCAACTCCCTCAAGAGCTCGCAGAAGGAGCTGCAGCGGCCGCTGAGCGAGGAGGAGGAGCTCCAGGTGCTCCAGCGCGAGCGGAAGCGGCGCGTCGAGGCGGCCGAGGCGTTCCGGACAGGGGGCCGGGAGGAGCAGGCGGCCGCGGAGGAGCGCGAACTCGACGTGCTCGAGGAGTTCATGCCCGAGCCGCTGTCCGAGGACGAGATCGACGAGATCGTGGACGACGTCATCGCCGAGGTGGGGGCCACGTCGATGGCCGACCTGGGACGCGTGATGGCGGACGTGATGCCGCAGATCGCCGGCCGGGCAGACGGCTCCCAGGTCAGCCAGATCGTCCGCGAAAAACTGGCCTAGACCTGCGCGCTACGGGACGCGGCGGGCGCCGACGAGCGCCGACGCGTAGTAGCCGGAGAGCGACGCGATCTGGACGACCGTGCCCGTGTGTGGCGCATGCACGAACTGGCCGTTGCCGATGTAGATCCCGACGTGGCCGAGGCCGTCGAAGAAGACGAGGTCGCCCGGCTGGATCTGGGACATCGAGATCGGCGTGGTCGCGCTCCACTGCGCGACGGTGTAGTGCGGTAGCGAGATCCCGAGCCGCCCGTACACGTACATCACGAGGCCGGAGCAGTCGAAGCCGCTCGGGCTCGAGCCGCCCCACACGTACGGGACCCCGAGGTACTGGAGGGCGATCGACGCGGCCTGGGGGTGGCCGACGCCGGGGTTCGCGACCGGCACGCTCACGGGCGGCGCCGCGACGCCGGTGGTGGACGTCGGGGGCGGGGCCGTCGTCTGCGCCGGCTGAGCCGCGGCCGCGCGGGCAGCAGCCTGCGCCTCGAGCTGAGCTTTCAGCCGCGCCTGGGCCTCGGCCCTGAGCCGGGCCTCGCGCTCGGCCTCCTGCTGCTGGAGCTGCTGGATCGAGCTGTGGATCGACGCGAGCAGCTGCTTCTGCCGTGCCAGCGCCGAATTGATCTCGCTCCTCTTCGTGGCAAGCGACGCGACGGTGGTCTCTCGCTCGTGCTTCAGCTTCGTGAGCTGCTCCTGACGGAGCTGCACGCTGTGCTCGAAGCGTTGCGCCTGCTGGCTCAGCGCGGCGTCCTGGTTCGAGAGCACCTGCGCCGACTCGGCGCGGTCGATCATCTGGGAAAGGCTCTTCGCGCCTGCGATCACGTCGATATAGCTCGGCGAGCCGTTCACGTAGAGCGAGTAGACCCGGTTCATGAGGCGCTTCTGCGCCGCGCGGAGGTTGCCCCGCGCCACGTGGAGCGCGAACTCGTTCCGGCGCAGGCTCGCCTTCACGCGCTGGAGCTCGAGTCGTGCACTGTCGTACTCCTGGATGACCGTCTCGAGGTTGCGGCCGATCTGGTTGATCTCGGCCACGACGGCTTTCGCGTGCGCCTGCTCGGCCCGGATCTGCGGCGTCGGATGCGCCCGCGCCGCGGTCGCCGCGACTGAGGCTAGGACGAGCGTGCAAAGGAGGGCGAGTCCGATTCGGCGCATAAAAAACGTCGTAGAAAGACGACCCGAAGGCGGAGACGCTAGCGCATAGGGCCGACGGAGTCACGTTCGTGGCCGACGCTACGAACCCTTGTTCCCCCGTTTCCGACGGGGAGGAGCCGCCGCCGACCCGCCTACACTGACCGCATGCAGGCCGTTCTGGACGTCCCGAATGAGGTCGCCGTCGAGCTCGCCGGAATCGGCGACGGAGTGCTGCACGCGCTCCGCGACCGGCTCGGCTGCACGGTGAACCTGCGTGGCAACCGGCTCACACTCGACGGCGACGACGCGAAGGTCGCCGAGGCGCAGGCGGTCGTCGAGGAGCTCGTCGAGCTCGTCGAGGGCGGCCAGGAGATCGGCGCCGGCACCGTGGACACGATCCTGAGCGCCATCGACCAGGCCGAGGACGTGCGTGAGATCTTCGAGGATGTCGTCTGGTCACACCGCGGCAAGCGGATCACGCCGAAGACGGTGACGCAGAAGCGGTACGTCGACGCGATCCGCGACTGCACCGTCACCTTCGGGATCGGCCCCGCCGGGACGGGGAAGACCTACCTTGCGATTGCGCTCGCGGTAGCTGCGCTGTCGGAGCGCCAGGTCGGGCGGCTGATCCTCACCCGCCCTGCCGTGGAGGCGGGCGAGCGGCTCGGCTTCCTCCCCGGCGACGTGCTTGCCAAGGTCGATCCCTACATGCGCCCGCTCTTCGACGCGCTGTACGACACGATGGATCCGGAGCGGCTGAACAGCTACCTCGAACGCGGCACGATCGAAGTGGCTCCACTCGCCTACATGCGCGGTCGCACGCTCAACGACAGCTTCATCATCCTCGACGAGGCGCAGAACACCTCTCCCGAGCAGATGCAGATGTTCCTGACGCGGCTCGGGTTCGGCTCGAAGATGGTCGTCACCGGCGACGTGACCCAGGTCGACCTGCCGCGGGAGCAGGCGTCCGGCCTGATCCAGGTGCGCGACATTCTCGCCTCGGTCGACGGGATCGCCTTCGTCGAGTTCACGCACCAGGACGTCGTCCGCCACAAGCTCGTGCAGCGCATCGTCGAGGCGTACAAGCGCCACGCGGAGTCCACCGGGACGCAGCGCAGCCGGTGAGCACTTGCTTGCCGATGATTTGGGTCGAGGTCGACAACCGCTCCGGGCGCGAGGTGGACGAGGCGGCCGCGGTCGAGCTCGCGCGGGCCGTGCTCGCCGAGGAAGGTGTCCAGGCGGGAGAGCTCGGGCTCGCCTTCGTCGCCTTGGACGAGAGCCAGGCTCTGAAGCGCGAGCACCTCGGCGTCGACGAGGCGACCGACGCGCTCGCGTTCCCGATCGACGGCCTCGCGGCGCTCCCCGACGGCGTGCCGCGCCAGCTCGGCGACGTTGTCGTCTGTCCGGACCTGGCGGGCGACGAGTGGCGCGGGCCGCTCGTGCACGCACTCCTCCACCTCGTCGGCTACGACCACGGGCCGGAGATGGAGGCGCGCGAGGCGGTGTACGCCACGTGACCGTTACGCCGCTGCCGCGTGGGCCCGAGGACGAGGAGCAGGCCGAACGGCCGGCCCGACGCTCTGCCCCGCCGGCGCCGGGCCGGGCGCCGTCGCTGCTCGACAGCTTCAACTACGCGCTAGAGGGGATCATCCACGTCCTCCGGACCCAGCGGAATCTCCGCATCCACTTCGTCGCCGCGATTCTCGTCTTCGGGGCCGCGCTCGCCGTCGGAGTCACACGGCTCCAGCTGATCGCGCTCGTGCTCGCGATCGCCTTCGTGCTTGTCGCGGAGATGCTGAACACCGCGATCGAGGGTGTGATCGACGTCTCGACCACGTCCTTCGACCCGAACGCGAAGCTCGCCAAGGACATCGCCGCGGGCGCAGTCCTCATCGCCTCCATCACCGCGGTCGCCGTCGGCTACCTCGTCTTCGAGAGCGCCGCCGGGCATCAGGCGACGCACGTCCTCGACCGGGTGCGGCACGGGCCCGCCGAGATCACGCTCGTCGCGCTCGTCCTCGTCGTGTTCCTCGTCATCGCGACGAAGGCGTGGACTGGCCGCGGCACGCCGCTCCGCGGTGGCCTGCCGTCGGGTCATGCCGCGCTCGCCTTCGCGGCCTGGGTCGCGGTCACGTACCTCGTCGGCGACCAGCACCGGTTCGTCGTGTCGTCGCTGACCCTGATCATGGCCCTCCTCGTGGCGCAGACCCGGGTCGAGTCGGGCATCCACTCGACGCTCGAGGTCGCGTACGGTGGCGCGCTCGGGGCGATCACCACCCTCGTCATCTTCCAGCTGATCGGATGAGCGACCTGCTCGGGGAGCAGAAGCGCTACTACGCCGAGAGGGCGCCGGAGTACGACGACTGGTGGTTCCGTCGGGGCCGTTACGAGCTCGAGCCCGAGGCGCTCGCGCGCTGGCAGGAGGACATCGCCGAGGTCGAGACGGCGCTCGACGTGTTCGCGCCGCGCGGTTCCGTGCTCGAGCTCGCCGCGGGGACCGGGATCTGGACGCGCAAGCTCGTCCGGCTCGCCGACCGGGTCGTCGCGGTCGACGCGAACGCGGAGACGCTCGCGCTCAACACGGCCGACGCCCAGCTGGTCCAGGCCGATGTGTTCGACTGGAGTCCGGAGGAGCCGGTCGACGTCGTCTTCTTCTCGTTCTGGCTCTCGCACGTGCCCGAGGCCCGGTTCGACGAGTTCTGGGCACTCGTCCGGGCGGCGATTCGCCCGGGCGGCCGCGTCTTCCTGATCGACAGCGGCGCGGGCGACACCGCGCACACGGCAACGGAGCAGACGGGAGAGGAGGAGACGCGGTCGCTGTCCGACGGTC
>DASQCM010000228.1:0-2939 GCA_035634675.1 Gaiellaceae bacterium | reverse complement strand
GGATCCAGCATTGGATGCGAAGGCCTGGGAGGCGCTCCACATCTCGGCGGTCTTCGAGCAGGCGGGCGAGTTCGACGTGATCCACAACAGCTTCGACTTCCTGCCGTTGACCTACAGCGGCCTGGTCGAAACCCCTGTCGTGACCACGATCCACGGGTTCTCGTCGGAGCAGATCGTTCCCGTCTTCGAGAAGTACAACGGGGGCGGCTATTACGTCGCGATCAGCGATGCGGACCGGCACGAGCGTCTCGACTACGCCGCCACGATCCACCACGGCATAGACCTGCGCGAATTCGAGCTTCAGCGGACGCCGGGCGAATACCTCCTGTTCTTCGGGCGGATCCATCCGGACAAGGGGGTCGCGGAGGCGATCGACGTGGCCGAGCGCGCCGGCATGCCGCTCGTGATCGCCGGGATCATCCAGGACCACGGCTACTTCGAGCAACTCGTGGAGCCGCGCCTCGACGGGGAGCGCGTGCGCTATATCGGCCCGGTCGGGCCCGACCGTCGCGGCGGCCTCCTCGGCGGCGCACGGGCGCTGTTGCACCTCGTCAACTTCGACGAGCCTTTCGGTTTCAGCGTCGTCGAGGCGATGGCCTGTGGGACGCCAGTCATCGCGCGGCGGCGCGGCTCGATGGCAGAGATCATCCGTCACGGCGAGAACGGCTTCCTCGTCGATAGCGCGGAGGAGGCCGTTGCCGCCGTCCCCGCCTCGGGCGCGCTCGACCGGACCGCCGTGCGCGCGTCGGTGGAAGGGCGTTTCGACGTCGAGCGGATGGTGGACGACTACCTCGCGCTCTATCGGCGCGTCGTCGAACTCCACCGCGACGCGAGGAACGGCCAAGAGGCCGGCCGCTGAGCTCGAGATCGCAGGGGGAGCTGTTTCGGGTCGGCGTCAACTACTGGCCGGCGCGTACCGGGATGAGCTGGTGGTCGAAATTCGATCTGGCAGAGGTTGAGGCCGACTTTGGGCGAATCGCCGCCTGCGGTCTCGACTCCGTGCGGATGTTTCTCACCTGGGAGGACTTCCAGCCGGCTCCAGACCGGGTCGACCCGTGGATGCTCGAGCGGCTCGTCGAAGTCGCCGATCTCGCCGGTGGGCTTGGGCTCGCGCTGATTCCCACCCTCTTCACCGGTCACATGAGCGGCGTCAACTGGATCCCCACCTGGGCGCTCGGAGGCTCGAGCCGTGACACTCGCTTCCGGGTCGTCTCGGCCGGTAAGGTCGTCGACACCGGGCTTCGCAACTGGTACACCGACTCGGCCGTTGGAGATGCCCAGGTTCTCTTTGCCGCGGAGGCTGCAGCCGCCCTCGCCGGACATGAAGCGGTTTGGGCGTGGGACCTCGGCAACGAGAACTCCAACTGTGTTATCCCGTCGACCCGGTCAGCAGCACGCGCATGGCTCGCTCGCCTTAGCTCGGCGATCCGCAGCGCCGACGCGACGGCACTCGTCACGGTCGGGTTGCACATGGAAGACCTCGAAGAGGATCGCCGGCTTGGGCCGCCGGAAGCCTCCGAAGCATGCGATCTCCTCTCGATGCACGGTTACCCGATCTACGCGCGCTGGGCCGACGGTCCAACCGACCACCAAGTGCTCCCATTCCTTGCCCGGGTGACGCACTGGCTCGGCGAAGGCGGTGACCTCGTGTTCAGCGAGTTCGGCCTTCCGTCATTGGTCGTCGAGGACGATGCGGGGGCCGCATATACGGCGAGGGCGCTGGAGGAGCTTCGTTGCGCCGGCTGCCTCGGCGCATTGCTCTGGTGCTATTCGGACTACGACCCAGCGCTGTGGGAGAGCCCGCCCTTCGATCTCGCGCCCCACGAGCGGAGTTTCGGGCTCTGGCGAGCCGACGGCTCACCGAAACCAGCGGTCGCCGCCATCGCGGCGTTCGTCGGCGCCGCGCGTTGCACCGCCGCACACGCGGACGCGTGGATCGACATCGACCGGGACGAGTTCCGTCTGGATCCGCGTGCGCAGCTGCCCCGCCTCTACCGCCGGTATCGGGAGCAGTCGCGAGGTGAAGCCCCGACGCCCGGCATGACCGACTGACTTCACGCGACTGGTGCGGCGAGGACGGCGTCGATCAGGTCGCTCAGTCGTGCGGTGGCAAGGCAGATGGAGCTGTCGGCGGCACCGTAGTAGAGGCGGATCTCGTCGCTGGCCTCATCGTGGAGAAGGCCGCAGGGGAAGATGGCGTTGGGAACGTCGCCCGTTCGCTCGTAGTCCGCGAAGGGGGCGAGGACCCAGGTGGGGAGGCGGCGGAGGACGCGGGTCGGTTCGTCGAGGTCGAGCAGCGCGAGACCAACTCGGTATATGTCTCCGGCCACGGTGTCCTTGACGCCGTGGTAGACGAGCAGCCAGCCGTGCTCGGTGGGTAGCGGCGGCGGTCCGATGCCGACCCGCGACGAGTCCCACCACGCGCCGGCGCGTGGTTGGAGCACCTGTTCGGGAGCACTCCAGCTGACGAGGTCGTCCGAGCGGGAAAGAACGATCTCGCCGTGCCCGCCGCCGAACTCGGTCTTGGGACGGTGGAGGAGCACCCAGCGGCCGTCGATCCGGCGCGGCAGGAGCGCGGCGTTCTTGTCCTCAGGGTGCTGGACCACCCCGTGTCGCTCGACGGCATCGAAGTCCTCCGTCGTAGCAAGAAAGACAGCGGGCCCGGCCGGGCCGTAGGCGGTGCAGGTGATCGCCCAGCGTCCGAGCTCTTCGACCCACACGACCCGGGCATCCTCGAACCCCCATTGCTCGCTTTCGATCCCGTCGGCGGCGGCTAGTAGCGGCTCGGGCTCGACTGTCCAACCGTCGACGCCGTTTGCCGAGCGGGCGACTGTGAGGTGTGAGATCCCTCGGCGGTCTTCGACGCGCGCGAGCAAGACGGTCTCGCCGTTGCACGCGGCAGCCGCCGGGTTGAAGACGGCGTTCACGGGATAGGGCCA
>DASQCM010000227.1:0-3684 GCA_035634675.1 Gaiellaceae bacterium | reverse complement strand
CCGCTCGAGGAGGTGAACGCATTCAGGCACCTCGCCCGGCCCGCCTGACGGCCGCCGCTCTGGCGATCGCCGCGTACGGCGGCGTCCTCGCGGTGGCGTTCACCCGCGACGGCTCGGTGGCTGCCGAGCTGGTGCCCGGCGCCCTGCTCGGGACGCTCTTCCTCCTCTTCGCGCTCGTCCGCGGAGGCGCTCTCCTCGGCCTCGCGCTCTGGCTCGGCGGCGCGACCTACGTCGCCGGGATCGTCGCTGCCGGACACGCGGTGGACGCGATCGCGCCGGTCGTCGCGCTGCTGCTCCTGCTCTGCGGCGAGCTGGCCGCATGGTCGCTCGACGAGCGCCCACGCATCCTCGCCGGCGACCTGCTCGAGTGGCGACGTGGCGCGGCACTCGGCGGGCTGGCGCTCGCAGGTCTCGTCGTCTCCGCGCTGATCGTGGCCCTTTCCGCAGTGCCCTCGGGCCACGGGCTGTTCTGGACTGCGCTCGGCGCGGCCGCGGCGGTCGGCGCGGCAGGTACGGCAATAGCTCTCGCGCGGCGCTAGATCGGGGTGCGAGGCCTCGGCCTTCACACGAAGAACAAGAACGTCATGCACACTGGGGCGATGCGGCGCGGGGTCTGGCTCCTCGTTCTCGGCGTTCTCGCAGCGGCGCTGGCCTCTGCCTCGGCCCACGCGGACGGAACCGGGACGAACCCCGCAACGACCACGACGACCACCACGACGACCCCCGCCCCGACGTACGCGCCGCTCGGGCGTTCCTACCTGCCGACGGCCTGCGTCGGAGCAGGCGCGGCCACCATCGCGGAGCCGGGCCGCCCCGTGCTCGCGCTCGGCACCCCCGCTTCGAGCCTCGGGGCATCGGGGTATCCGGCCGGCAAGGCGCCACTGGTTGCGTTCGGCTCCTCAGCGTCGAGCGGGTCGACCTGCAAGACCGCGTACGTCTCGCTCGAGTCGGTCTCGCTGCTGCGCGGCGCGGTCACGGCGACCAGCGTCCAGGCGACCGCCGGCAGAGGATCGGTGACCGGGCTCGCGATCGACGGCTCCCCCGCCGGGCTCGCGGCCGGCCAGATGACGGCGATCGGAAACTGGGCGCAGCTCTACCTCGGCAAGCGAGTCGGACGGCTCGCCGCGCCTCTCGTAGTCGTGCTGCTCACGCCGCGCTACGGACTTCCGGCCGGCACGACGATCACCGTCGCGTTCGCCGCGGCGGCGGAGCCAGCGGTCAAGCAGAAGACGACTCCCAACTCGAACGAGAGCACCCCGCAGCCGACCACGACGACTCCGGGCGCGAGCTCTCAGGGCACTGCGCCGAAGGGCGCGGAGAAGAAGCACAAGAAGAAAAAGAAGCCGGTCCCGCAGCCGCTCACGGTGACGCCGCCCCTCGGCTTCCGGCCCTCCCACTACGTCTTCCCGGTCGCCACCGGCGCCGACTACAGCGACACGTACGGCGGGGTCCGCAACGACATCTACGACGGCTGGCATCACGGCGACGACCTGTTCGCGCCGCTGGGAACTCCCGTCGTGGCCGTGGCCAACGGGAAGCTGAGCCTCGTCGGCTGGAACCGGCTCGGCGGCTGGCGGCTCTGGCTCACGGACGGGGACGGCAACTCCTTCTACTACGCGCACCTCGCCGCGTATTCGCGCTGGATCCTCAAGCATCCGAACGTGCGGGCGGGCCAGGTGGTCGGCTTCCTCGGCCGGACGGGCGACGCCTTCACAACGACCCCGCATCTTCATTTCGAGATCCACCCGCATCAGCTCCTCAACCTCGGCTACGACGGCGCGGTCGATCCGACGGCGTATCTCAAGAAGTGGCGGATCGTCACCGTGCCCAAGAACGAGATGCCGAACCCGGCCAAGCTGAAGGCGCCGGTCGGCACTCCCACGCAGGAGGCCGGCGTCGTCTGGCGCGAGCTGCTCGTCGCCCGTCACCTGCTGCCGGCGGTCACCAACACGGCCCTGAACCTGCCCTTCCCTCAGCCGAGGTCGTTCGAGGCGACCGGCCTGAAGCTGGGGTCGCCGCTCGCGGGAGCAGCGCCGGCTTCCGCGCACATCGCGATGTCGCGCAGCGATGCCGTCCCGTGGCTCGGCGCGAGCGTCTTCGGCGCCGTCGCCGTCCTCTCCCTCGGAGGAGCTGGAGCGTTCACCCTCCGCCGGCGACGCCGCACGGCGGAAGACCCATCGGGCTAGCGCCACAACCGCGCCTCGCTACAATCGGGCTCGCCGGGCGCATTCGTCTAGTGGCCTAGGACACCGCCCTCTCACGGCGGCGGCACGGGTTCGAATCCCGTATGCGCCTCTTCAAGAACGGCCCTCTCCGGCGTAATCTCGGTAGGGGCGGGCCTCGGTCGCGGCCCCCTCCTCCGGGGCCCGCCCCTCGAAGACTTAGACGACGTCCCGGCCGAGTTGTCGGCACGGGAGGACGACTTCTTTCAGGCTTTACGAAATCCATGCGGGCCCGGGGCGAGTAGTAGAAGAGGCACCGAACGGAGACCGGCCATTCGCACGCCGGCCGTTCTCTCCGACAGGGGCAGTCACCGTCCTCACAACCGACTGTCCCACTCCTCGCAGGGGGCGGCTGCCACGGCCAGAGTGGCCGCCCCCGCTTCTCCAAAATCCCCCGTCCGGGCAGCGCGGCGCGACTACACTGAGCGCGATGCGGAAGGGTCGTTGGGCAGGTATCGCAGCCGCCGTGGCAATCGGCGCTTGCGCGCTGGTCTCCGCCGGTTGCGGCGGCGCCACCGGCAGCGCACTCTCGCTCGACCCCGTCGCTGCCGCCGCGACGAAGACGCAGCAGGCTGGCGGCGCGCGGGTTCGCTTCGCCATCCACTTCGCAGGCGCGAACAGGAGCGCCGCCATCACCGGAGCCGGCACGATCGACGGCGAGAGCAGCAAGCTGACCTTCGAGGCGGCGCCGGGCTCGGCCCTGTCGCAGCTCGGAGGCGGCTCGATGCAGGTGATCTCCCTCCAACAGAACGGCGACTACGTGCTCTACCTGCAGCTCGGCGCGCTCGCTTCGCAACTGCCTGGCGGCAAGCACTGGGTGGAGCTCGACGTGTCGAAGCTCGGCAAGTCGGCGGGCGTCGACCTCGGGAAGCTCCTCTCCGGCAGCCAGATCCAGCCGGGCGACCTCCTCTCGATGCTGGAGGCCGAAGGCGCCAAGATCCGCAACCTCGGCTCGGCGACCGTCGACGGCGCCGCCACGACCCGCTATCACGTGACCATCGACACCGCGAAGGCGCTCGAGTCGAAGGGCCTCTCGAGCCCGTTGCTCGCGGGCGCCGCGGCCGCGGTGCCGACGGTTCCGGTGGACGCGTGGATCGGCAAGGACGGCCTACTGCGTCGGATCAAGATCGCGGCCGCTACGGCGCAGGGCCGGTTCGGTATGACGATGGACCTCTACGACTACGGCGCGAACGTCAACGTCTCGGCGCCGCCGAGCAGCGACGTGTTCGACGCGACGCAGCTCGCCCAGCAGGGCATCCCCAGCTTCTCCCACTAACTCGGTCGTTTCCGAGCTGCCGGGCGCGGGAAGGCTGCCGGGCCGTGGACACACGCTGGCGCAGCTTCAAGAAGCTCGTGGGGCTCTGGGTCGATCTCTTCGACCGCCACAGCATCCTCACGTACGCAAGCGCGATCGCATTGCGGATGTTCCTCGCTGCGGTCGCGTGCACGCTGTTCGGGCTCG
>DASQCM010000226.1:0-20037 GCA_035634675.1 Gaiellaceae bacterium | reverse complement strand
GGTCCGCGGCAGCCAGCGCGTCACCTCGCAGAACCCGGAAGGGACCTACGAGTCGCTGGAGAAGTACGGCCGCGACCTGACGCAGATGGCGGCGGCCGGTAAGCTCGACCCGGTCATCGGCCGCGACGAGGAGATCCGCCGCGTCATCCAGGTGCTCTCGCGCCGTACGAAGAACAACCCCGTACTGATCGGCGAGCCCGGCGTCGGCAAGACCGCGATCGCGGAGGGCCTCGCGCAGCGGATCGTCGCGGGCGACGTCCCCGAGGGATTGAAGGGCAAGCGAGTCTGGGCGCTCGACATCGGGGCTCTGGTCGCAGGCTCCAAATACCGAGGCGAGTTCGAGGAGCGGCTCAAGGCCGTGCTCGAGGAGATCCAGAACGCCGAGGGCCAGATCATCGTCTTCATCGACGAGCTGCACACGATCGTCGGCGCCGGCGCGGCCGAGGGCGCGGTCGACGCGGCGAACATGCTGAAGCCGATGCTTGCGCGCGGCGAGCTGCGCGCCGTCGGCGCGACGACGCTCGACGAGTACCGCAAGCACATCGAGAAGGACGCTGCGCTCGAGCGGCGGTTCCAGCCCGTCTTCGTTGGCGAGCCGTCCGTCGCCGACACGATCGCGATCCTGCGTGGCCTGAAGGAGCGCTACGAGGCGCACCACAAGGTGCGGATCCGCGACGCGGCACTCGTCGCGGCAGCGGTTCTCTCCGAGCGCTACATCTCCGACCGGCAGCTCCCCGACAAGGCGATCGACCTCGTCGACGAGGCCGCCTCGCGCCTGAAAATGGAGATCGAGTCGTCCCCCGTCGAGCTCGACGAGGCGAACCGGCGTGTGACGCAGCTCGAGATCGAGCTCGCGGCGATGGGAGGCGAGTCGGAGGCTGTGCGTGCGCCTGTCGAGGCCGAACTCGCCGAGGCGAAGGAGCGGCGCGACGCGCTCGCCGCGCGTTGGGCGCGCGAGAAGGAGGCCCTCGACCGGATCGGCGAGATCACGCAGCAGATCGACGCGCTCCGCATGGAGGCCGAGCGCGAGGAGCGCGCAGGCAACCTCCAGCGCGTCGCCGAGATCCAGTACGGCTCGCTGCCAGCGCTCGAGAAGGAGCTCGAGGAGCGCGACTCGCAGCAGGCGGGCTCGATGGTCAAGGAGGAGGTCGACGAGGACGACGTAGCCGCTGTCGTGGCGCGCTGGACGGGGATCCCGGTCGACCGTCTCCTGGAAGGCGAGACGGAGAAGCTGATCCACATGGAGGATCGCCTCCACCAGCGCGTCGTCGGCCAGGACGAGGCCGTCGAGGCGATCGCGAACGCGCTGAGGCGCGCGCGCACCGGCCTTCAGGATCCGAACAGGCCGATCGGCTCGTTCGTCTTCCTCGGCCCGACGGGCGTGGGGAAGACCGAGCTCGCGCGGGCGCTCGCCGAGTTCATGTTCGACGACGAGCACGCGCTCGTCAGGCTCGACATGAGCGAGTACCAGGAGCGGCACACCGTCGCGCGCCTGATCGGCGCGCCGCCCGGCTATATCGGCTACGACGAGGGCGGCCAGCTCACCGAAGCTGTGCGGCGGCGGCCCTACACCGTGATCCTCCTCGACGAGATCGAGAAGGCGAGCCCCGAGGTTTTCGACGTCCTGCTCCAGGTGCTCGACGATGGGCGGCTGACCGACGGCCAGGGCCGCACCGTCGACTTCCGCAACACCGTCCTGATCATGACCTCGAACGTCCGCACGGCGGACGCGCTGCGCGAGGTGTTCCGGCCGGAGTTCCTGAACCGGATCGACGAGGTGATCGAGTTCAAGCCGCTGACGAAGGAGCAGATCGGCGAGATCGTCGAGCTCCAGCTGGCGCGTCTGCGCGACCGGCTCGCGGAGCGGCACATCGAGCTCGAGCTGACCGACGCCGCGAAGGACGCGCTCGCCGAGGCGGGCTGGGATCCTGCCTACGGCGCGCGGCCGCTCAAGCGGGCGCTGCAGCGGCTGGTCGAGAACCCGCTCGCGCTACGGCTGCTCGAGGGCGAGTTCGCGGACGGCGACACGATCCGCGTCGACGCCGAGGACGGAGAGATCCGCTTCGAGAAGGTCGGCGCGGCGGTCGCGGTCTAACGCGCGTCGATCCAGCCGAGTAGCCGCGATCAGACTCGCTGGTTGAACGGCGCCTGCTCGAGCAGGTCCCAGCCGTGGTAGGCGCCGGGGTAGAGCGCGAGCAGCGTGCACTGGAGCGGCGCCGCACCGGCTGCGCCGCTCCAGCCGCTAGCGTCCTCGGCGTGCTGCTCGTCGTCGCGGCCACCGAGCGGGAGCTCGCGCTTCTCGACGGGCTCGAGACGTTCTGCTGCGGGATCGGCCCCGTCGAGGCAGCACTGCAAACCGCGCGCGCTCTCCAGGAGCGGCGCCCCGACGCCGTCGTCCACGCCGGCATCGCCGGGTCCCGGACGCTCGAGCCGCCCGCGCTCGTGCTGGGCAGCGAGGCCGTCTACTCCGACGTGATCGACCCCGCGTCGACGCTGCCCCGCGTGGAGCGGGTTCGTCCCGATGCCGCGCTCCTCGAGCGCGCCCGCGCCTCCCTTCCCGAGGCGCACGTCCTGCCGATCGCGACCTGCGGCAAGGTCGGCGGCGGGACCGGCTTCGACGTCGAGGCGATGGAGGGCTTCGGCGTCCTGCGCGCGTGCGAGCTCGCCGGCGTGCCGGCGGTCGAGCTTCGAGCGATCTCGAACTCGCCGGACGAATCAGACCGCGCCCGCTGGCGCTTCGACGAGGCCTTCGCCGCGCTCGCCGAGGCGCTACAGCGACTCGACGTCCTCTAGGAACTCGGCGTTGCCGTGCTCCGTCGGCGCGCCGTAGACGAAAACGAGGATCTCTTCGTCGGTCTCGTTGCGCATCTGAAGCGGCGTGCCCCGGTGTACGACGACGACGCCGCCTGGCTCGACGTCCACCCGCTTCCCCGGCTCGCCGAGCAGCATCGTCAGCGTGCCCTGCAGCGGGACGAAAACCTCCTCCTGATCGGGATCGAGGTGGCGGCGGCCGCGCGTGTGCGGCGGATAGCGCCACATCCGCGCTCTCGACTCGTTCATGTTCGCGGGCTCGGTCAGCGCCGCGGCGTGACGCGGCTCTTGCCCCTCGTGCGCCGGCCGCGCCTCCCACTCGAGATCGGCTTGGTGGACGACGTCCCAACCCATGCCGCGACGATACCCTCCGGCGCGTGGCAGAGCTCCGTCCTGTCGCGCTGCCGCCGGCCGAGCGCACCGTCGGACAGCTCGTCGCGGAGTCGATCCGCTTCTACGGCGACCACTTCTGGGCCTGCCTTGTGCTCGGCGTGGCGCCGGCCGCGGTCGCCGTCGTCTTCAAGAACGTGTCGCACGGGATCCAGCTTCTGCTCGCCCCGACGCTCTCGGGTGCGCTGATCAGTGCGGCGTTCGTCCGTGGCTCGATGCTCGTGCTCGGAGCGAGCCCCTCGCGCCGGCGCCTGATCGCTGCCTGGCTGCTCGGCTGGCTTGTGTTCGCGCCGGTCCCGTTCCTCGTTCTTGCCTTCGTCTTGCCAGGCCTCCTCTGGCTCGCCGCCCTCGGCCTTGTCGTGCCGGTTGTGGTTGCCGAGGCGGTTCCCCTGCGCGCCGCGGTCCCGCGCGCATGGCAGCTCGGCCGCGCCGACTATCTGCACGCGCTGGGCTCGCTGTTCACCCTCGGAATCGTCGTCGTCCTCTCGCAGTCGGTCCTCGTCTTCATCCTGCGCGGCTTCGGCGGAGCGGCGGAGTCGGCCGCGCTATTCCTCGCGAGCGTGGTCCTTTCCCCGCTCCTCTTCATCGGGACCGCGCTGCTGTACGTCGATCAGGCCGCGCGCGTAGAGGTCGAGTAGGGTCCGGCGCATGCCTATCTACATCCTGCTCTCGCGGCTCTCGCAGCAAGGCGTGCAGACGATCCAGAGCAACCCCGCACGCCTCCAGGAGGTCAACCGCGACGTCGAGGAGCTCGGGGCGAAGGTGCTCCACCAGTGGGCGACGCTCGGGGAGTTCGACTTCATCAACGTCGTCGAAGCTCCGGACACCGCGACGATCGCGAAGGTCTCGGTCGCGCTCGCCGCCCGTGGCTCGACGAAGATCCAGACGCTGCCCGCGCTGACGATCGACGAGTTCGTCCAGACGATCCAGTAACTACACGGCGATGCGGCGGACCGTCACGCCCCAGGCGGCGCCGGTCGCGAACAGCTCGTCGGGGTCTACCTCGCCGAGCCAGCCGAGGAAGTGCGGCTCCGGATCGTCCGCCGTGCAGCCGTACACGGCCGCCTGCATCTCGGGAGCGGGCGCCTCGGCCGTGCCGCGTGCCGCCTCCTCGGCGCGGCGCTCGGCTTCCTCGGCCGCGGGGCCCTCCATGTAGCCGCGGGGCATGGGCGGAGCGTAGTGGCTGTACGCTCGCCGGGTGGCCCACGCGCTCGCCGTTCACGGCCTCGAGAAGCGGTACGAATCGGTCGAGGCGCTCAAGGGCGTCGACCTGTCCGTCGAGGAGGGGGAGCTTGTCGGGCTGCTCGGGCCGAACGGGGCCGGGAAGTCGACGCTGGTGAAGATCGCGGTCGGCCTCGTGCACGCGACGCGCGGCCGGGCCGAGGTCGTCGGCGCACCCGCCGGCTCCCGCGCTGCCCGGGCCGACCTCGGCTACCTGGCCGAGCTCTTCCGCTTCCCAGGCTGGTACACGGCCGACGAGGTGCTCGAGCTCCACCAGCGGCTGGCGCGCTCGGAGGGCGGCGCCGCCGAGCGCGCGCGGCTGCTCGAGCTCGTGGCTCTCGCCGATGCCCGCGACCGCCGCGTCGAAGGCATGTCGAAAGGGATGCAGCAGCGGCTCGGGATCGCGCAGGCGCTCGTCGGCTCCCCACGGATGCTCGTCCTCGACGAGCCGACATCGGCGCTCGACCCGGCCGGCCGCCGCGTCGTTCGCGTCCTCCTCGAAGACCTCCGTGACCGCGGCGTCTCCGTTCTCCTCAACTCGCATCTGCTTTCCGAGATCGAGCTCGTCTGCGACCGCGTCGCCATCCTCCGCGCCGGCGAGGTCGTCGCGGCAGGCTCGCCGGCCGAGCTCTCACGCCCGCGCGGGATCGAGCTCGAGACCGACGAGGGGACGCGAACCGTCGAGGGCGCGACCAGGGAGGATGCGCCGCGGCTCGTGGCGGAGGCCGTCGCGGCAGGGCGGCGCGTCTACGGCGTCCGCGTGCTCACGTCGACGCTCGAGGACACCTACCTCGAGGCCGTGGGAGACGAGGTGTCGTGACCGCAGTCCTCACGATCGCGGGCTACGGATTTCGCGAGGCGGTGCGGCGCAAGGTGTTCGCCGTCGTGATCGTGCTCACGGCGTGCTTCCTCGCCCTCTTCTGGCTCGCGAACCACTACGTCTTCACGCGGCTGTCGACGATCACGCCGCCGGCCGACGTCAACGTGGACACGCGCACGTTCGCCGGTGCCTTCCTGCTGGGGCTCGCGATGTTCGCGACGCTTTTCCTCGGCGTCGTGCTGGCGGTCTTCCTCACGCTCGGGGTGGTGTCCGGAGACGCTGAACGGGGGCTGCTGCAGCCGCTCGTCGTGCGCCCGGTCGGACGGACGACGCTGCTGCTCTCGCGCTTCCTCGGCGCCGCCGTGGTCTGCATCGTCTACGTGCTTGCCGTCTACGGAAGCGCGTTGGCCATCATCGATCTGACCGGCCACTGGACGCCGGCGTCGAAGGTGGCCCCCGGGCTCGAGATCGCCGGCGGTGTCGTGATCGTGATCGCGATCTCGATCCTCGGCTCCGTCGTCCTCTCCTCGACGGCGAACGGGATCGCCGTGTTCATGCTCTTCGGCGCGGGGCTCGTGGCCGGACTGCTCGGGACGATCGGCCACGCGCTGAACTCGCCTGCGATCCAGCATGCATCGAGGGACGCGGCCTGGGCGCTGCCGTTCGAGGCGCTCTATCAGGATGGGCTGCGGCTGATCTCGAGCGATGCGAGCGGGCTCACGGGGTTCCTACTCCAGCTCGGCCCGTTCGGCGGCGCGTACGTCCACGGCTGGGGAATCCGCCTCTGGTCGGTCGGTTACCTCTGCATCGCGCTCGCGTTCGCGGTGTTCGCGTTCTCCCGGCGCGATCTCTAGGACAGCGCTACGGCGACCTCGCCCGCGAGGCGGGCGTTCTGCGCGACGAGTGCCTTGTTCGCGTCTTCGGTGCGGCCCTCGCTCTCGCGGTGGAGGTGAGCCAGGACGAACGGCGTCACCGCCTGGCCGCTCACGCCGACCCGGGCCGCCGCGGCCAGAGCCTCGTCGATGAGCGGCTCGACGTCCTCGAGCGGCTGATCCGGCGCCCGCCCGAGGAGAAGGCCCGCGCCGCCGAGCTCCCAGTGCGCCTCGGCCACCCGCGCCGCCTCCTCCGCAGACTCGACGCGCGCCGAGACGGGCGGGCCGCCGGCGGCTGCGTAAAAGAGAGGCAGCGTGTCGACCCGGAAGCCGAGCACCGGCACCCCCAGCGATTCGAGCAGCTCAGCCGTCGCCGGGACGTCGAGCAGCGACTTCGCGCCCGCAGAGACGACGAGCGCCGGTGTGCGCACGAGTTGCGCGAGGTCGGCCGAGACGTCCGGCGGGTCGGGAAAGCCGCGATGGACGCCACCGATGCCCCCGGTGGCGAGCACCCGGATCCCGGCCGCGCGCGCCACGGCGAGGGTGCCTCCGACGGTCGTCGCGCCGATCGCGCCCTGGACCGCCGCGGCTGCGACGTCGCGCGGGCCAACCTTCCGCGCGTCGTCGTTGAAGCGTCCGAGCTCCTCCTCCGTCAGCCCGATGCGAACCTCGCCGTCGAGGATCCCGACGGTCGCTGGGACGGCCCCGCCCGCGCGCACCTGCCGCTCCGACTCGAGGCCGACCTCGATGCCCTCGCCGGGCGGGAAGCCGTGTGCCACGAGCGTCGTCTCGAGTGCAACGACGGCGGCTCCGTCGGAGAGCGCCTTGCGCACCTCCTCGGCGATGCGGATCACGCCGAGCGCTCCATCTCGACGAAGCGGCTCTCCTCGGTGTGGCGCACCTCGTTGAACCCGGCCCGCCGGTAGGCACGGAGCGCGCGCTCGTTCCAGCTCGCGACCCAGAGTCGGAACGTCCTCGGCCTCCACTCCCGCCGGGCGTACTCGAGTCCGGCGGCGATGAACGGCTGCGCGAGGCCGCGTCCCGTCAGGTCGGGCCGCATGCCGAGCCCGAGCCGGATCTCGTGACCTTCCGGGACGAAGTTGAAGAAGCCGACGAGCTCGCCGCCGTCGTCGACGACCGCGCGGAGGTGTGTCCGCCGCGCCGGATTGGCGAACAGCTCGACGCGGCGCGGGTCGGCCGACGTGTCGTACCACTCGTACGGGAACTCGTACCGCCAGTCTGCGATCTCTGCGACATGCTCGTCGGTGATCGGCTTGACCTTCACGGCAGCGACCCTACTTTCGCGACGCAGAGGGCCGCCGCGTCGAGCCCGCGCCGCGCGGCCTCCTCGAGGGAACCTCCGACCAGGAACCCGGCGGCGAGTGCGTCCCCGGCACCAGTGGTGTCCACGACCTCGGCCTCGACGGCGGCGAAGTCGAGCTTCGCGTCCTCGGTGAACACGCTGAAGCCGCGGGCGCCGCGCTTGAGCACACCGACCGGCGCCGTCAGGTATGCGCCTCCCAGCAGCTCCCACTCCGCCTCGGTGGCGAAGAGGACATCGGGCGCGAGCTCGTCGAGCAGCTCGCGGAACCGCACCGGCCCGTAATCGCGGATCTCGGTCCAGGCAGCGACGTCGACCGAGACGCGCGCGCCTTGCTCGCGCGCAAGACGTGCTGCGAGAACCGCCGTCTCCGCCATCGGATCGCGCAGGAGCGCGTAGCCGGAAAGATGGAGAACGTCGCACACGACCCAGGCGGCGTCGAGCTCTTCCGGCGCGAACGACGGGGCCACGCCTCGATCCGAGGCGAGCGAGCGGTCGCCGTCGCGGACGATCGAGACGACGACACCTGTGGCCCCCGCCCCGACGGGGCCGACGAGCTCGACTCCATGCTGCGCCAGCTCCCGGGCGACGAGGTCGCCCGTCGGGTCGTCGCCGCGCTTGGCGATGCACCTCGCCTCGGCGCCGAGCTCCGCCGCCCACGCCGCGACGTTGGCCGCCTGGCCTCCCGCTCCGGCGCGGGTCGAGGCGCGCACGTCGCCGCCCGGCGCCAACGGCTCGGAGAGCAGCACGACCACGTCGAGCAGCACGTCCCCCAACGTCGCGATTCGCAAGGCACAATCGTCCCATGCAGGGAGAGGGAAGGAGGGGAAGAGCGAGGGACTTCCTCCTGGGAGGCCTGGTCGGCGCGTCTGCCGCGGTCGCGACCGCTCGTCGGCGCCGTCAGGTGCGGCGGCGGCGCGAGCAGCGGCTCGAGCAGCCCGCCGGGCTCGCCGCCTTCGAGGGCGCGCCGTGCTTCGAGGAACTGCTCGAGGAGCGGGCGGCCGAGGCGGCCGGGAGGTAAAGGTTCTGTTTCGCACCGATATTCGGTGAGAATGTTCAGCTGATGGCCCGGCCCGCCCGTCTCCTTCCCCTGCTCGCGGTTCTTGCCGCGGTCGCCGTCGCGCTCGTCGCGCCGGGTCCCGCTGCCGCGCGCCAGCAGCCGCTCGGCGCGCCGTTCCAGGTCTACGTCCTCGAGCGGATCAACGACGCGACGTTCGCGTCGCTGGCCGAGCGCGGGGCGGTCGGGCTGGTGCGGCCTGGCTACGGGCCGACCACGAACCGCCGGCGCGCCCTGTCCGAGCTCGTCCGCGGCGCGGAGGTCAATGCGCGGCTCGGCGGAGTTCCGCAGGGCAGGCCGCTGATCGACGCCAAGAAGGCAAGTGCCTTCCCGAACTGTCACATGTGCATCGTCCTCCAGTTGCCGCCGCGCGGCGCGCCGACGGCCAACGACCGCCTCTACCGCATCGCCGTGATCGGGCGCGGCTTCCACGGGTTGCTGACGTCGCCGACGACGCACATCCCCGGGCTCGTCTCCGTGGTGGACATCGTGCCGACCGCGTTGGGAGGTCACCCCGCGACGACTCTTTCCTGGAAGCCGTCCTCGGACTCCGTCGGTCAGCTCTCGCGTCTCGGCAACGCGATCGGGTCGAACAACCGGCTCAAGTTCCCGGTGCTGTTCATCCTCGCCGGCGTACTACTCGCCCTCGCGCTCCTCGGCCTGCGCGCAGCGGTGACCGCGGTCCCGGCGGCGCTGCTCGTCAACCTCGCGCTTGGAGCGACCCAGGTCTCGAACGAGGTGCTCCTGTGCACCGCGCTTTCGGCCGGGACGGTGCTCCTCGCGTTGGGTCTCGCGCGTATCTGTCGAAGCGAATCGGCGCTTCTCGCGCTCTACGGCGGGGTGGTCGCGCTTTATGCGGTCGCCCTGGTCCGGCGTCCCGAATGGCAGGCGGTCACGCCGTTCGGCCCGACGCAGAACTCGCGCTTCTGGGGATTCGGGAATCAGGTCGAGACGCTGCTGCTCGTGCCACTCCTCGCGGGCGCCTTCCTCGCGCGACGGCGGTTCGGTCTTCTCGGCTTCGTCCTCTTCAGTGCCTTCGGTCTCGTCGTGATGACAGACAACCGGCTCGGTGCCGACGGCGGCGGGGCGATCGTGCTCGGGGTCGCGCTCGCGGTGCTCGGAGCACGGCTGTTCAAGCTCGGGCCGAGCGGCTTCATCGGGCTGCTCGCGTCCGCGGCGGTCGCCGTGCTCTGGATCGTGTCCCAGGGGCTTGCCGAGCCGGGCCCGAACCACCTGCGCAGCGCGTTCTCCCATCACGGCGGCGGGCTGCTCTCGTCGCTCGAGAACAGGGTCCCGCTCTCGTACATGCCTGCGCTCCATGCCTGGCAGATGGTCGTCCCACTCCTGCTCGTCCTCGCGGTTTCGTTCGCGCTCGCGTGGCGGGGCGCTCGGCAGCAGTCGACGCGGGACGTCCTGCTCGCCTTCGGCGTCGCCATCGCGACGTCGCTGCTCATCAACGACTCCGCCGCGTATGAGCTCGCGGGCGGGATCGCAGTCGTCGCCGCGCTCGCCCGATTTGCGCCGGCGCCTGCGCCTGCGCGTGCGCGCGTGCGGATCCTTTCGCGCAACCGGCTCGAGCCGGAGCCGGTGCCGGTCGAACCGCCTCGGCGCTAGCCGGGTTGGCTCCGACCTCGCTGGTACCGTCCGCCCCCGTGCCGATCTACGAGTACCGCTGTCCTAACGGGCACCACTTCGAGCGCTTCCAGTCTATGACGGCGCCGGCGCCCGAGAAGTGCGACGTCTGCGGTGCCTCCCCGGTCGAAATCGTCCTCTACCCGGTGGCCGTCCACTACAAGGGCTCGGGCTTCTACACGACGGACTACGGCAAGGGGAAGGCTGCGAAGAAGGACGGCGACGGCGGCTCGTCGGGCGGCGAGAGCGGCAAGGCCGAGGGCGGCAAGACCGAGTCGAAGCCGGCGGAGAAGAAGGCCGCCGCGAGCGGCGAGTAGCTGCTACTTCAGGCTCGCGTTGCCAGCGACGCAGCCGGGCGCGAACGGGTTGCCCTTCTCCGGAGGCTGAAGCGCGTTGCGGCCGAGCACCTCGTCGATCACCTGGATGTTCTGCTCGTTCCCGATGATGTAGTCGCCGCCCCCGATGTTCTCGGCCGTCCCGCCGAGACGGCAATGGATCGTGTGGCCCGCCCGGAACTTCACCCAGGAGAGCTGCATGAGCTTCCACGTCGACAGGTCGGTGGCGATCGGCTTGAGCAAGGAGCTCCCGTTGAAGGGCAGGGAGAAGAAGAGCCCGGGGCTCGACAGCTTGTTCAGCGTCGCCTGCACGACGAGCTGCTGGTCGTGCTGGCGATCGAAGTCCGTCCACCTCGGGTCGAGCTGGTTCTCGCGGATGCGGGAGAAGATGAGCGCCTCGTGCCCCGTGAGGTGTGTCGGCCCCTTGTGGAAGCGCCAGCCCGGCCAGGCCGCGCAGCGGGCCGCAGTCGGATACGGACAGTCGAAGCGGTTCGACCGGATGTTCTCCGGCACGTTGACTGTGATGCCGCCGACCGCGTCGATGAGCTTCTCGAACTGGTTGAAGTCCACGATCACGACGTGGTTGACGGGCATCTCCTTGCCGACGAGTTGGTCGATCGCCTGGATCGCGAGCTTCGGCCCCCCGATCTGGAACGCGGTGTTGATCTTGTCGTCGCCGTGGCCCGGGATGTACGTGCGCAGGTCGCGCGGGATCGAGAGGTAGTAGAGCCGGTGGTGCCCGGGGTCGGTGCGGAGGAGCGTGATCGAGTCGGAGTGCTGGTCGGTGCTGCGGCCCGCGCTGCCCCTTCCCGTGGCGTGGTCGGTGCCGAGCAGGAGGATCGTCGTCGGGTTGGAGAAGAGGAGCCCGTTGTCCGGCGCGAGCGCCGGCCGCACGCCGTTGGGCAGGCGGGCGTTGGCGTCGCTGACGCCGCTCGAGACCGAGAGGTAGCCGGCGACGCCCCAGACCGCGAAGAGCACGACCAGCCCGAGAATCGCCACGAGCGTCCAGCGCCGCCAGGTCCAGCCGAGCCACAGGCGACGGCGCCGCTCGACGATCTTGCCGGGGCCGCGGCCGTCGCTGCGGACGCTCCGCCGCTGCTCGCGCCGGCGACGCTCGAGCGGCACTTTGCCCTTCGTGCGGCCGCCGCGATAAACGCGGTACGGCTTCTGCTCGGGCGCTGCCATGCGGGGGTTTACGGTACCCACTGTGCAGGCGGGGCATGCGATCGGAGTCGACCTCGGCGGCACCAAGATCCTGTCCGGCGTCGTGGCTCGCGACGGGACCGTCCTTAGGCGGCACGAGCGGCCGACGCCGCAGGACTCGCAGGAGCACGTGGTCGCCGAGCTCGAAGCGGCCGTGGCTGCGGTGCTCGACGATTCGGTCGCCGCGCTCGGCTTCGGCGTGCCGTCGCCGATCGATCAGGACCGGGGCATCGTCGTCGAGTGCGTCAACGTGCCGCTGGTGAACGCCCCGCTGCGCAACTCGATGCGCGAGCGGTTCGGCATCCCGGTCGGCCTCGACAACGACGCGAGCGCGGCGGCGATCGGCGAGTGGCGGGTCGGCGCGGGCCGGTCGACCCAGAACCTCGTGATGCTCACGCTCGGCACGGGCGTCGGCGGCGGCGTCATCTCCGGGGGCAAGCCGTATCGAGGCGGCATCGGTTCGGACCCGGAGCTCGGTCACGTCGTGATCGTCCACGACGGGCGCCCCTGCCAGGGCGCCTGCACCGGCCGAGGCCATCTCGAGGCATACGTGAGCGGTAAGGCCGTGACGGCCGAGGCCCAGGAGGCGTTCGGGCCCTCGGCGGACGCGCACCGGGTCGTCCGGCTTGCGAACGAAGGCGACGAGCAGGCGGTCGAGCTGCTCGTTGACGTGGGCCGTTACCTCGGCTCCGGCGTCGGCTCGTTCGTCAACGTCTTCGGGCCGGAGCTCTTCGTGTTGGGCGGCGGCTTCGGCGTCGCCGCGTACGACCATCTGCTCGTGCCGGTCGAGGAGGTGCTGCGACGAGAGGCGCTCGAGCCGATGCGCGACGGAGTTCGCCTGGTGAAGGCCGAGCTCGGAACGGCCGCCGGCCTCATCGGCGCTGCGTTCGTGGGCTTCGAGGCGCTCGACGCGTGAAGCCGGGCGACGTTGTCCTCGTTCGAAGCGTCTACAAGGGGAAGATTCGATGGTGCTTTCCGCACCGCTTCGTCGACGAGCGGGACGGCTGCTTCCTCCTCTATCTCCAGCCCGGCAGTCGCGGAGTGCACATGGGGCACGGGGCCGACTACCTCGTTCGCTGGGCCGCCGGCGATTCGGCGCACGATCACGTGTGGCACACGCATCACGTTCTCTGGCGCACGCGGCTGGGGGAGCGGCACGCACTCGGGCTGTTCTGGAACGAGGACTGGGAGTTCCGCGGCTGGTACGTGAACTTGCAGGCTCCGACGGAGCGACACGGGAACCGGTTCGACTCGAACGACCTGGCGCTCGACATCACGATCGAGCCCGACGGTTCCTGGGACTGGAAGGACGAGCACGAGTTCGCGCAGACACAGGAGCTCGGGATTCTCGACGCCGCTGGAGCTATCGAACTGCGCGCCGAGGGCGAGCGCGTGATCGCGGCGAAGCCGTGGCCGACGGGCTGGGAAGAGTGGCGCCCGCCGCCCGAGTGGGAGCCGCTGCCGTTGCCCGGAGACTGGCATGTCGTCTAAGCCCCGCAGCTGATGCCTCTCGCGGTTTGCGCGACGCCGATCGGGAACCTCGAGGACGTGACCTTGCGCGTGCTCGCGGAGCTGGCCGCTGCGGACGTCGTGCTGTGTGAGGACACCCGTCACACGCGCGGCCTGCTCCAGCGGCACGGGATCGAGGCGGTCCTCCTCTCGTACCACGAGCACAATGAGGCGCAGCGGACGGCAGCGCTCCTGCCGAGGCTCGACGCGGGGGAACGAGTCGCGCTTGTGTCGGACGCGGGAATGCCGGGCGTGTCCGATCCGGGAGGTCGGCTCGTGCGGGCGGCGCTCGATGCGGGCGTGGACGTGACCGTGCTTCCCGGTCCGTCGGCGGTCGAGACTGCGCTCGTCGCGTCGGGGCTCGTCGCGGAGCAGTACCGGTTTCTCGGCTTCCTCCCGCGTGGGGAGAAGCGGCTCGCCACGCTCTGGGAGGAGCTGAAGGCATGGCCGTGGCCGTCGGTCGCGTTCGAGTCACCGCGGCGACTGCCTGCGACGTTGCGGTCGCTCGCCGAGGCGGATCCCGGCCGGGAGGCAGCTGTGTGCCGCGAGCTGACGAAGCGGTTCGAGGAGGTGGCGCGCGGGACCGCCGCCGAGCTCGCCGAGCAGTTCGGGGAGCCGCCGAAGGGGGAGATCACCCTCGTCCTCGGGCCTGCCACGATCGGCAACGCAGGTGGTGATGACGAGGACCGTGCGCTGGCCGCGGTCGCGGAGCTCGTGGCGGCGGGCGTGCCGCGGAAGCGCGCGGCGGAGATCGTCTCCGGCCTGGCGGGCATCCCGCGGAACCGGCTCTACAAGGCCTCGCTGTAATCAGATTTGACAACAGAAGCTGCCCGCGGTACGCTGCGCCTTCTGTTGCTCATGCTGACAACAACGCGGCGTCTCGCGCTCACCGTTCTTCTCTTCCTCGTCTGGGTACCCGTCGCGAACGCCTGGACATGGCCGGTGCAGGGGCCGGTGCTGCAGCCGTTTTCCTACGACGAGGCGCATCCGTACGCAGCCGGCCAGCATCGCGGGATCGACATCGGCGCGAACGCGGCGGGCGAGCGGGTGGTCGCTCCGTCGACCGGGACGGTCAGCTTCGCCGGATCGGTGCCGAACAGCGGCGAGTCGGTCACGATCGAGACGGCAGACGGCTACTCCGTGACGCTGACGCACCTCGGCTCGATCGCGGTGTCCAAGGGAGCCTCGGTCGCGGAGGGAGACGCTGTCGGCACGATCGGGCCGAGCGGGACGCCGGAGGTCGACGGCCCCTACCTCCATCTCGGCATCCGTGTCACGTCTGACCCGAACGGCTATCTCGACCCGCTCCGGTTTCTGCCTCAGCCCTCGGCGAGCAGTCCGGCGCAGAGCGAGCAGCCCGTGTCGCAACCGAGCGCAAGCGGCGGAGCCGTCGGGGAATCCGCGTCTTCGGCCCAGCCCGAGCCGGCGACCTCGACGAGCACGCCGACGGCGACCACGCAAGGGGCGAACGCCTCGACGACGCCCTTGAGCAGCCGGTCCCGTCCGGGACGTGGGCAAGCCGAGCGGTCCCATTCGTCCGGCACGGCGGTGCGGGAGGTGCCGCGCTCTCGCTCGCCGCAACGACTCGCGCCGACCGACACGCGAGAGCGGGGTCGGCTCGCCACGCCCCGGCGACGGATCGACGTGGCGCCGACGTCCGTCCGGCGGCCGGTCGTCGAGGCGTCTCCCTCCGTTCGCCTCCGCCTCGACGCCGGCCACGAGCTTCCCGCGTCGCTCCAGCGGCCCCGGTCCGAGCGCTCCTCCGTGTTGCTCCCTCTCTTCTGCAACGGCGCGGCCGCGCTGGTTGCCCTTGCGGCAGCGTTCGCAGCGGGCGTGAGCGGGCGCCGACGGGTCGGCGACGAGCCGGTTGCGCAGGTCCACCGCCTGTCGCCGAGGGTGGCCGGTCGTGGGCGCGAGCGGCGCGCCGCGTGAGCTGCGCAACCGCCTTCGTATCATGGTCGTGTGCGCTTCTACCTGACAACGCCGATCTACTACGTCAACTCGACGCCGAGCATCGGCAACGCGTACACAACCTCGATCGGCGACATGCTCGTCCGCCACCAGCGGCAGCGCGGCGCCGACGCCTTCTACCTGACGGGCGTCGACGAGCACGCTACGAAAGTCTGGCGCGTCGCGCAGGAGCAGGGCCTGGACGCGCAGGAGTACGCGGACCGGATCGCGGTCCCGTGGCGCGAGCTGGCGCCGCGCATGAACGCCGAGGTCGACTTCTTCATCCGCACGAGCGACGAGGGGCACAAGACGTTCGTCCGCGAGTTCCTGCAGCGGATGTACGACAACGGCGACGTCTACCAGGACGTTTACGCGGGCTGGTATTGCGTCGGCTGCGAGGAGTTCAAGACCGAGGAGGAACTGACCGAGGATGGTCTCTGCTCGATCCACCTGACGAAGCCGGAGTGGATCGAGGAGAAGAACTGGTTCTTCCGGCTCTCTGCCTACCAGGAGCGGTTGCTCGAGCTGTACGACACGCGCCCCGATTTCGTCCTCCCCGATTTCCGATACAACGAGGCGCGCTCGTTCATTGCCGGCGGGCTGCGCGACTTCAGCATCTCACGCGCCGGCCAGCCGTGGGGGATCCCGCTGCCATGGGACGAGAGCCAGGTCGCGTACGTCTGGGCGGACGCGCTCGTCAACTACCTGAGCGCCCTCACCTACGCGCGGCCGGGCGAGGACCTCCGCGACCGCTACTGGCCGGCCGTCCATCACCTGCTCGGGAAGGACATCCTCCGCTTCCACTGCGTCTACTGGCCGGCCATGCTCTTCTCGGCCGGCTATGAGCCGCCACAGCAGCTCTTCGTGCACGGCTACTTGTTGCTCGACGACCGGAAGATCTCGAAGTCGCTCGGGAACGCCATCGATCCGCTCGACCTCGTCGACGTCTACGGAGCGGACGCGGTCCGTTACTGGATGGCGCGTGCCGTCTCTTTCGGTCGCGACGGAAGTGTGTCGATCGACGGCATCCGCGAGCGGTACGAGAACGAGCTCGCCAACGACCTCGGGAACCTGCTCTCGCGTACAACGGCAATGGTGGCGCAGTACCGCAGCGGAAGCCTGCGGCGCGGGGACGCCGAGCCGCCGATCGACCTTGACGCGCTCGGCGCGGACGTCGGCGAACGCCTCGATCGGTTCGACGTCACCGGAGCGCTCGACGCGGTCTGGGAGGGCGTGCGCGGGCTCAATCAATACGTCAACGCCGAGGCGCCCTGGCAGCTCGCGAAGGACGAGGCCAACGCCGCCCGGCTCGACGGAGTCCTCTACAACCTCGTGGACGGGCTGACCGCCCTCGCCGTCGCGCTCTCGCCGTTCCTGCCGGAGACCGGGCCGAGCATTCTCGAGGCGCTCCGCCAGGAAAGCGACCTCTCGTGGGACCGCGTCCGCAACGGAGTCGCCGCCGAAGTCGACGGGATAGCCGCCGCGAAGCCGCTCTTCCCGAAGATCGAGCTGCCTCCCGCCGACGCTGCGTGATCGACACCCACGCGCATCTCGCCGCGCTCGACGACCCCGACGAGGCGGTCGAGCGTGCCGCCGAGGCGGGGGTGGGGCGCATCCTCACCGTGGGCACCGACGTCGAGGACTGCCGACGCGCGCTCGCTCTCGCCGATGAGCACGACGGCGTCTACGCAATTCTCGGCATCCACCCGCACAGCGCGGGCACGGCGACGGACGCCGACCTCGCCGAGCTCCGCGGACTGCTCGAGCACCGCAAGGCTGTCGCGGTCGGCGAGACCGGCCTCGACTGGTACCGCGACTACGCGCCGCGCGACGACCAGCGCCGCGTCTTCGCCGCGCAGCTCGAGCTCGCGTCCGAGCTCGGGAAGCCGGCCGTGATCCACACGCGGGCCGCCGACGACGACACGCTCGCAAGCCTCGCCGGCTTCGCAGGCGCCGTCGTCCTCCACTGCTTCTCGTCGCCTCACCTTCTGCCGGCAGCGCTCGAGCGCGGCTGGTACGTCTCGTTCGCCGGCAACGCCACCTTTCCGAAGGCCGTCGACCTCCGCCTCGCGGCGACCCAGGTGCCTGCCGAGCGGATCCTCGCCGAGACGGACTCGCCCTACCTCGCACCTCAGCCCGTCCGAGGCCGGCCGAACGAGCCCGCCAACGTCGTTCACACCGTCGCCGAGCTCGCTCGGGTGCGCCGCGAGGAGGCCGACGAGCTTGGGCGGCAGATCGAGCGCAACGCCGCGCAATGCTTCGGTCTTTGAGCGTGAAAAGGGAGTACGGCCAGCACTTCCTGCGCGATCCGAACATCCTCGGCGTGATCGGTCGCCTTGCCGAGCTCGGGCCGGACGACGTGGTCCTAGAGATCGGCCCCGGCGAGGGAGTCCTGACCCGCTACCTCGCCGAGCATGTCGCGCGCGTGCATGCGGTCGAGATCGACCGGGCGCTCGAGCCGGCCCTCGGCGACCTCCCCGACAACGTCGACGTCGTCTTCGGCGACGCGCTCGACGTCGAGCTTCCACAAGACGCGACGAAGCTCGTCGCGAACCTCCCCTACAACGTCGCCACGCCGGTGATCGTCGAGAGCCTCGACGGGCTGCCGAACGTCTGCCTCTGGTGCGTGATGGTGCAGCGGGAGGTCGCCGAGAGGTTTTTCGCATCGCCGCGAACGAAGGACTACGGCGCCGTATCCGTGCTAGTCCAGCTCGGCGCAGAACGGACCGGCTTCCATGCTGTCTCGCGCACGGTTTTCCGGCCGCCGCCGAACGTCGACTCCGCGCTCGTCGCCTTCCGCCGCAAAGAGCTGCCGTCGGGTTTTGCCCGCCTGAAGCAGGTCGTCACCGCCGCTTTCGCGCACCGTCGCAAGACGCTCCCGAATTCGCTTGCGCTCGCCGGGCTCGCCTCGCGCGAGCAGGCGGCGGCGGCGCTTGCGGCGATCGGGCACCTGCCGGAGACCCGCGCCGAGGAACTCGCGCCCGCCGAGTTCGTCGCGCTGGCGGAGGCGTTGCGGTGAAGCGCGCTCCCGCCGCGGCGAAGATCAACCTCGCGCTCGTCGTCGGGCCGCCGCGCGACGACGGCAAGCACGAGGTCCTCACCGTGCTGCAGCGGATCGACCTCGTCGACCGGATCCAGCTGGAGGAGGCGTCCGAGCTGCTGGTCGAGGGCTTTGCGGGGGACACGCTCGTGGGCGACGCGTTGGAAGAGCTCGCCCGCGTGGCCGAGGTCGAGCCGCACTGGCGGGTCCGGATCGTGAAGCGGATCCCGGTCGCCGCCGGTCTCGGTGGCGGGAGCTCCGACGCGGCGACTGCGCTCCGGCTCGCCAACGAGACGCTTCCCGACCCGTTCACGCGGGAAGGGCTCCGCCGCATTGCGGCACGAGTCGGCGCCGACGTCCCGTTCTTCGTGACCGACGGGCCGCAGCTGGGCTCGGGGGACGGGAGCGAGCTCAGGCGGCTGGACCTGCCGCAGGACTTCTGGGTCCTCGTCCTGCTCCCACGCGATGAGGAGAAGACCTCGACGGCCGACGTCTACGCCGCGTTCGACGCTCGCAAGGGCGCTGCCGGCTGGGCGGAGCGGCGACAGACGCTCCTCGACGGGCTGGAGAGAGTCGAGCGGCCACGCGACCTGGCCTCGCTGCCCCCGAACGACCTCGCGAGCTCGCCCCATGCCGACGCGATTCTCGCGGCAGGCGCGTTCCGCGCCGATGTCTCCGGCGCAGGCCCGGCGCTGTACGGGCTCTTCCAGCAGCGGCGCGACGCGGAGGGCGCGCGACGGTCGCTGAGGCGCCTTGGGCGGAGCTGGCTGACAGCACCTGCGTGGTACGGTTGAAACGTGTTGACCGAGACGTCGTCGCACCCGGCCGAGCGCGGCCCCGGCGTCTGGCTGAAGGCCCGCCGCGTCCGGCTTTCGCTCTGGATTGCCGCGGCCGAGGGGCTCATCGTCGCGGTCTCGCACGACCTGACGAAGTGGGCCGTCTTGGGGCTCGCGGTCGTCGCCGGGGTGTCCTGGGCGTTCGGCCGCCACTCGAAGTCGAATGGCGTCCGCCAGGTGCTCTGGATCTTCGCTGCGTCGCAGCTGCTCGCGCTCGCGCTCGTCCTTTTGGCAGTCACGTTCAAGTGGCTGGTAATCCTCGGGCTCATCGCCTTCGCCGTCCTCGGACTCGCCTTTCTCTTCTTCGACCGTCGCTAGACTTCCGTGCCCCTGGGGCGTAGCCAAGTGGTAAGGCAACGGGTTTTGGTCCCGTGATCCCAGGTTCGAATCCTGGCGCCCCAGCCACCTCTTCCTGACATGGCAGACGAGTTAGCAGCAGTCGTGATGGCCGCCGGAATCGGCACGCGCATGAAGAGCGCGACGCCGAAGCACCTGCACCCGCTGCTCGGGCGTCGGATGGTCGACTGGGTCGTCGAGGCGGCGCGCGCTGCCGGCGTCGAGCGGATCGTCGTCGTCGCATCGCCGCACACGAGCGGCCTGTTCGAGGGCGTCGAGGTCGCCGTGCAGGAGGAGCCGCTAGGCACCGGCGACGCGGTTCGCAGTGCTCGCCCCGCGCTCGAGGACTTCCGAGGTGACGCGCTCGTCCTCAACGGCGACGTGCCGGCGCTGCGGGCCGGGACGATCCGCGCGCTCGTCGAGACGCATCGCGAGGCCGGCGCGGCGGCAACCGTGCTCTCGTTCGAGCCTGCGGACCCCGGGGCATACGGGCGGGTCGTGCGCGACGGCGACGGCAGGCTCGCGCGGATCGTCGAGGCGGAGGACGCCTCGGCAGAGGAGGCGGCGGTGCGCGAGGTCAACTCCGGCATCTACGTCTTCCACGCCGAGAAGCTCTGGCCGGCGCTCGAACGGCTCGACCCGCACAACGCCCAGGGCGAGCTCTACATCACGGACACGCTCGGGCTGCTCGTCGCCGACGGAGA
>DASQCM010000225.1:0-6935 GCA_035634675.1 Gaiellaceae bacterium | reverse complement strand
GGGTACTTGACGTCGTAGTACTCCGAGAGCGCCTCGTACGTGCGCGCCAGCGTGTACTCGCGGCTGCGGTACTGCCGGCCGAAGCGGCGCCAGTCGAGCGGCCAGACGTCCCACTCGGGACGGCCGTCGACGATCCACTCGCTCATGATCTTGCCGACGCCGCCCGCGCCGGCGAGGCCGTGCGCGCAGCCGCCGGCCGCGATCCAGAAACCCGGCACGTCCGTCTCGCCCAGCAGGAAGTCGGCGTCGGGCGTGAACGCCTCGGGCCCGTTGAAGAACGCCTTCACCTGGGCATCCTCCATGGCCGGCACGCGGCGGATCGCGTTCGCGAACAGCTCCTCCATCCGCTCCCACTCCTCCGGCAGGAGCCTCGCCTCGAAGCCGTCGGGGATGCCGTCGATCGCCCACGAGGCCGGCTTTCGCTCGTAGCCGCCCATCACGAGGCCGCCGACCTCGGTGCGGAAGTAGACGAGGTTGTCGGGGTCGCGCAGCGTCGGAAGCGGCTCGAGCGGGGGGTCGAGCGGCTCGGTGATCAGGTACTGGTGGCCGAACGGGACGAGCGGCACATCGACGCCGGTAAGCGCGGCGACCTGGCGCGCGTACATGCCTGCCGCGTCGACGATGACCTCGCACTCGATCCGTCCCTTGTCGGTCTCGACGGCGGAGACCGCGCCGTCGCGCGTCTCGATTCCCGTCACCTTCGTGCGCACCTCGATCTCCGCGCCGAGGCGGCGGGCGCCGTCGGCCAGCGCGAAGGTGAGCTGCGACGGGTCGAGGTAGCCGTCGTCAGGGATGAACGCGGCGCCGAGTACGCCGTCCGTCGAGATGGGCGGGAAGAGCCGCTGGGCCTCCTCCGCCGAGACGATCTCCATCGGCAGCCCGAACGTCTTCGCCCACGACGCCTGCCGGTGAATCTCCTCGAGGCGTGGTTTCGACGACGCCAGGCGCAGTCCGCCGAGCTGGTGCCAGCCTGGGTCGTTGCCGGTGAGCTCCTTCAGCTCCGCGTAGAGGCCGACGGAGTACTGCATCATCCGCGTCAGCGAGATCGACGAGCGCAGCTGGCCGACGAGGCCGGCCGAGTGCCAGGTCGAGCCGTGTGTCAATTGGAACTGCTCGACGAGAACCGAGTCCGTCCACCCCTGCTTCGCGAGGTGGTAGAGACACGAGCAGCCGATGACGCCGCCGCCGATCACGACGGCGCGGGCACGTTCCGTGGGCATGGTGCGAGCCTAAATAGGATCGTCCGGTGCCAATCGAAGAAGTGCTGGCGGCCGTTCCGGAGCTGAGCGCCGCGGAGTCGGTCGAGCCGCTCACCGGCGGCCTGACGAACAAGAACTACAAGGTCACGAGCCCGGACGGCTGCTTCGTCGTTCGGATCTCCGGCAAGGACACGAGCCTGCTCGCGATCGACCGCGAGAACGAGGTGCACAACACGATCGCGGCGGCGGAGACCGGGGTCGGCGCGCCGTTCGTCGCAGCGCTCCCGGAGCACGATGCCCTCGTCCTCGGCTATCTCGACGGCGAGGTGATGGACGCCGGGAAGCTGCGCCGAGGCGACCGCCTCGCACCGATCGCCGACTCATGCCGCCGCCTGCACGCCGGCCGGCGCTTCCTGCACGACTTCGACATGTTCAAGATCCAGCCGCGCTACCTCGCCATCGTGCTCGAGCGGGGGTTCCGTCTCCCGGCCCGCTACGAGGAGTTCGAGCCGCAGATCCGCGAGCTCGAGCGCGCTATGCGTGTCCATCCCGAGCCGACGGTGCCGTGCAACAACGACCTGCTCGCGGAGAACTTCATCGACGTCGGCGGCGAGATGCGTCTCATCGACTACGAGTACTCCGGCAACAACGAGCCGTCCTTCGAGCTCGGCAACGTGTGGAGCGAGTCGAACCTGTCGCCCGAGCAGCTCAAGGAGCTCGTCGCCCACTACTACGGCAGCCCGCTGCGCAACAAGGTCGCGCGTGCGCGGCTCTGGGGTCTGATGTCGAAGTACGGCTGGACGCTGTGGGGGTCGATCCAGGATGGGATCTCCGACCTCGATTTCGACTTCTGGGGCTGGGCGATGGAGAAGTACGAGCGCGCCGTCGAGGAGCTCGACGGTCCTGAGTTCCGGCGGTTGCTGAGCGACGTGCAGCGCGAGGACTGATGCCGGCTATCTCGGCCGTTTTCGACTTCAACGGGACTCTCTCGGACGACGAGCCGATCCTGTGCGAGATCTTCATGCGGCTGTTCGCCGAGCACGGCAAGCCGATGTCGGCGCAGGAGTACTTCGACCGGCTGGCCGGCCTGTCGGATCCGGAGATCGTCCGGGCCTGGCTGGGAGACGAGCACCCGGATGTCGACGCCGTGATCGAGGAGCGAATCGTCCTCTACCGCGACGCCGTCGCCGACGGCTCGACCGTGCACGAGCACGTGCGCGAGGCGGTCCGCTTCGCAGCGGACCTGGTTCCGCTCGCGATCTGCTCCGGCGCCGCACGGGCCGAGATCGAGCCCGTGGTCGAGGCTGCCGGCCTGGCCGGCTGCTTCCGCCTGATCGTCAGCTCCGACGACGTCGTCCACGGCAAACCCGACCCGGAGGGCTACCTGAAGGCGTTCGGAGAACTCGGCGTCGATCCCGGTGACTCCGTCGTGGTTGAGGACACCGAGGCGGGCATCGCCTCCGCCCGCGCCGCCGGCGTCGGCTGCGTCCTCGCGCTGCAGACGACGCTCGATCCGCATCGGCTCGCGGAAGCGGACGAACTGATCAACCGGCTCGACGCCGACGTGATGCGCCGTTACTTGCTCTAGATTCCGAGCATGGCGATGAAATACGAACGGCTGACGACGCCGCTCGTGCGAGACGGCGGGCAGCTGCGGGCTGCGAGCTGGGACGAGGCGCTCGACCGTGCCGCGACCGGCTTCCGCAAGGCACTCGACGAAGGCGCGCTGACGGGCGTCTTCAGCTGCTCCAAGGCGACGAACGAGCTGAACTTCGCCACCCAGAAGTTCGCCCGCGTCGCGCTCGGCACGAACAACGTCGACAGCTGCAACCGAACCTGACACGCGCCCAGCGTCGTCGGTCTGGCGACGGTGTTCGGTGCGGGCGGCGGAACGAGCTCCTACGAGGAGACGCGCGCCGCCGATCTCGTCGTGCTCTGGGGCTCGAACGCCCGTGAGGCGCACCCCATCTTCTTCCACCACGTCCTCAAGGCCGTGAACAACGGGGCGACGTTGATGGTCGTCGATCCGCGGCGTACGCCGTCCGCGCAGTGGGCCGACCTCTGGCTCGGGCTCGACGTGGGGACGGACATCCCGCTCGCGAACGCGGTGGCGCGCGAGATCCTCGAGGCGGGGCTCGCCGACATGGAGTTCGTCGAACGGGCGACGACCGGGTTCGAGGAGTTCCGCGAATCTGTCGAGCCGTGGACGCTCGAGGAGGCCGAGCGCGTCACCGGCGTTCCGGCTGACGCGATCCGCGAGCTCGCCCACGCGTACGGCAGCGCGGAGAACGCGCAGCTGTGCTGGACGCTCGGGATCACCGAACACCACAACGCCGTCGACAACGTTTTTGCCCTGATCAATCTCGCGCTGCTGACCGGGAAGGTCGGCAAGTGGGGCTCGGGCTTGCAGCCGCTCCGCGGCCAGAACAACGTGCAGGGTGGGGGAGACATGGGCGCGATCCCGAACCGGCTGCCCGGCTTCCAGGAGATCCTCGACGACGGGATCCGCGCGAAGTTCGACTCCGCGTGGGGCTCGTCGATCCCGCCGCGGTACGGCCTGCATCTCTCCGGCATGTTCGAGGCGATGGAGCACGGCGAGCTGAAGGCCGTGTACGTCGTCGGCGAGAACCCCGCGCAGGGAGAGGCTGACCAGCAGCGCGCGCAGCGGTTGCTCGAAGGGCTCGACCATCTCGTCGTCCAGGACCTCTTCCTCACGCGCACCGCCGAGCTCGCCGACGTCGTCCTGCCCGCGGCGGCGACGCTGGGCGAGGTGGAAGGCACGGTGACCTCGAGCGAGCGGCGCGTGCAGCGGGTGCGCAGGGCGTACAACGCGCCGGGCGAGGCGCGCGACGACATCGAGATCGTCTACGAGCTCGGGCGCCGCCTCGGACACGACCTCGGCTCGCCTGCTGCCGAGGACGTCTGGAACGAGCTGCGCTCGCTCTCGCCGATGCACGCGGGGATGAGCTACGCGCGGCTCGAGGAGCTCGGCGGGATCCAGTGGCCGTGCGTGGACGAGGACGATCCGGGCGCGCTCTTCATCCACGGCCGGCTCTGGGACGACGTGGTCGAGGACCCCGCGCCCTTCCAGCCGGTGGAGCACGATCCGCCCGTGGACAAGCTCGACGACGACTTTCCGCTGCGGCTCACGACCGGGCGGCGGCTCGAGTCGTTCAACACGGGCGTCCAGACCGGTGGCTACGAGTCGCCGCTGCACGTCGGCGGCGAGGCGATCCTGCTCGCGCCGGAGGACGGCGAGCGCTACGGCGTCGCCGACGGCGCGCGGGTGCGGATCGTCTCGCGGCGCGGCTACGTCGAGGCGCCGGCCCGGTACGACGCGAACCTGCGGCCCGGTCTCGCGTTCATGAACCTCCACTTCCCCGACGAAGTGGCGACGAACGTGCTCACGATCGACGCCACGGACCCGAAGTCGGGCACGGCGGAGTTCAAGGCGACGGCGATCAGGCTGGAGCCGGTTGCCTGACCTGAAGCTCATCGACGCCGAGCCTACCGAGGACGAGCGCGAGGCGATCGACGCGGTGGTCGGGGTCGAGGCGACGAACGGGAACCGCGTCTTCCGCCGCGACCGGACGCAGAGACATCTGCTCCTTCCGGCGCTGCGGGCCGCGCAGCGGCGCGTGGGGTGGGTGACGCCGGGCGCGCTCGGCTACGCATGCCGCCGCCTCGACGTGCCGCCGGCCGAGGCGTACGGAGTTGCGACCTTCTACGCGATGCTGGCGCTCGAAGAGCGTCCGGCGGAGGTGTTCCACGTCTGCGACGACCTCTCCTGCCGCCTTGCCGGGGCCGAGGTGCCCGACGGGGCGGTCGCCTCGCCGTGTCTCGGGCTGTGCGAGCGGGCGCCCGCCGCGCTGCGGACGGTCGCCGGGCCGGAGCCACGCGAGGAGCAGATACCGCCGACGTCCCCGCCGCTGCCACAGAGCTCGGGGTTGAAGCTCCTTCGCCGCATCGCCCAGGGCCTCGACCCGGAGTCGCCTCCGGCGTTCGCGGCGCTCGAGCGCGCGCGCGAGCTTGGGCCGGAGCGCGTGATCGAGCTCGTGAAGGAGTCGCCGCTGCTCGGCCGCGGCGGCGCAGCGTTCCCAACCGGAACCAAATGGGAGGCGGTCGCGGGCCAGCAGGCGAAGCCGCACTACCTCGTCTGCAACGCCGACGAGTCCGAGCCCGGGACGTTCAAGGATCGCGTCCTCATGGAGCAGGATCCCTTCGGGCTGATCGAGGCGATGGGAATCGCCGCGTACGCGACGGGGTGCGAGAAGGCGTTCATCTACGTGCGCGCGGAGTACCCGCTCGCGCACGAGCGGCTGCAGAACGCGATCGACAACTCCGACGTCGGGGTCGAGATCGAGCTCCGGATCGGCGCGGGCGCGTATGTGTGCGGGGAGGAGACGGCGCTGTTCCAGTCGATCGAGGGCTACCGCGGCGAGCCGCGCAACAAGCCGCCGTTCCCGGTCGAGGTCGGGCTATACGGCAAGCCGACCGTGGTCAACAACGTCGAGACGCTGCTCAACGTGCCGCACATCCTGCTCGCGGACGATGCCCGCGATACGCGCCTCTTCTGCGTCTCCGGCAACGTCGCGCGGCCGGGGCTGTACGAGCTCGAGCTCGGCACACCGCTCTCCGAGCTGCTCGAGCTCGCGGGCGCCGAGCCGCCGAAGGCGGTCCTGCTCGGCGGCGCCGCGGGCTCGTTCCTCCGGCCCGATCAGCTCGACCTGCCGCTCTCGTTCGAGGGCGCCCGCGACGCCGGCGCCACGCTCGGCTCGGGCGTCGTGATCGTCTACGGCGAGCAGGCGGATCTCGTCGACGCGGTGCTGCGTATCGCCGAGTTCTTCCGCGACGAGTCGTGCGGCCAGTGCGTCCCCTGCCGCATCGGGACGGTTCGCCAGGAGGAGGCGCTGCACCGGCTCGCCTCCGACAAGGCGAACGGCGACGAGATCGCGGTGCTCGCCGACCTGACACAGGTGATGCGCGACGCGTCCATTTGTGGGCTCGGCCAGACTGCGGCGAACGCCGTCGACTCGGCGATCCACAACCTCGGAGTGCTCGCGTGAAGATCACCATCGACGATGTCACCACGGAGGTCGAGGGCGGCACGATCCTCGACGCCGCCAGGCAGATGGGGATCGACACGCCGACGCTCTGCTACGGCGACACGCTCACGCCGGTCAACGTCTGCCGCGTCTGCGTCGTCGAGGTCGAGAATGCACGCGTCCTCGTCCCGGCTTGCTCGCGCAAGGTCGAGGACGGGATGGTCGTGCGTACCGACTCGGAGCGCGTGCGGACGAGCCGGCGGCTCGTGATGGAGTTGCTCGGCTCGGCCTGCGATCTCTCCACTGCGCCCGAGGCGCTCGGGTACATCGAGCGCTACGAGGCGCAGCCGGGGCGGTTCGGCTCGGACTCGCTCACGGTCGCGCAGGCGGTGAAGGAGGACAACGAGCTCTACGTCCGCGACTACTCCAAGTGCATCCTCTGTTACAAGTGCGTCGAGGCCTGCGGCGTCGACTGGCAGAACACGTTCGCGATCACGGTCGCCGGGCGCGGCTTCGGCGCGCACATCTCGACCGAGCTCGACGTGCCACTGCCCGAGTCGGCGTGCGTCTACTGCGGCAACTGCGTCGCGGTCTGCCCCACCGGCGCGCTGATGTCGAAGAGCGAGTTCGACCTGCGGGCGGCGGGCGACTGGCGCGAGGAGGAGCAGGCCGAGGTCGAGACGGTGTGCCC
>DASQCM010000224.1:0-11980 GCA_035634675.1 Gaiellaceae bacterium | reverse complement strand
GTCCTGGGGGTCGCGGCGCAATGAGTGTCTATCCGGGAACGACGCTGCGCGAGCTGCGCGAGCAGAAGCCGCTCGTCCACCAGATCACGAACTACGTCGTCATGAACGAGACGGCGAACGCGACGCTTGCGATCGGCGCTTTGCCCGTGATGGCGCACGCGCCGCAGGAGGTCGAGGAGATGGTCGGGCTCGCGTCTGCGCTCGTGCTCAACATCGGCACGCTCTCGGAGCACTGGATCGAGGCGATGCTGATCGTAGGCCGCGCCGCGAGGGGGCGGCGGATCCCGGTCGTGCTCGACCCGGTCGGCGCCGGAGCGACGGAGTACCGCACCGACACCGCGCGGCGGATCCTCGACGAGGTCCAGGTGACCGTGCTGCGCGGCAACTCGGGGGAGGTGGCGACGCTCGTCGGCGCCGACGCCGAGGTGCGCGGCGTCGAGTCGATCGCGACCGGGTTCGAGCCCGCCGAGCTCGCGCGTGAGGCCGGGCGGCAGCTCGGGCTCGTCGCCTCGGTCACAGGGCCGGTCGATCACGTCTCGGACGGCGAGCGGGTGCTCACGGTCGCCAACGGCCATCCACTGCTCGCCGCCGTGACCGGCACGGGGTGCATCTCCTCGGCGCTCGCGGGCTGCTTCCTCGCCGCGAAGGCGCAGGAGCCGCTCGAAGCTGCCGCTGAGGCGCTCGCCGCGCTCGGCGTCGCCGCGGAGGACGCGGCAGCGGGAGCCGATGGCCCCGGCACCTTCCACGCGCGGCTCTACGACGCACTCGCGGCGCTCGACCCGGACACGCTCGACGGACGGGCCCGCATTTCAGCGGCGTGACGACGCTCGGCGAGCTTGGCGAGCTCGGGCTGCTGGCGGAGCTCGAGCGGCGCGGCTTGGCGGAAGGGATCGAGCACGACGCGGCCGTCGTCGACGGGCTCGTCGTGACGCAGGACGCCCTCGTCGAGGGCGTCCACTTCCGCTTCGACCTGCTCGGCTGGCGGGAGCTCGGCGCGCGCGCGGTCGCGGTCAATCTCAGCGATCTGGCCGCGTCAGGCGCCGAGCCCGTGGCGCTGATCGTTTCCCTCGGGCTACCGCGGGAGACTGAGCTCGATGACGTGCTCGAGCTCTACGCAGGTCTGAACGAGCGCGGCGTGCCGGTGCGAGGCGGAGACACCACCCGCGCCGACCGCGTCTTGCTCTCCGTGACGGCGCTCGGCCGCTCCGACCGGGTGCCGGGACGTGCCGGAGCTTGTGCCGGCGACGTCGTCGTCGTGACCGGCCCGCTCGGTGCGGCAGGCGCCGCCTTTCGCGGCGGCCGGCTCCCCCCCGTGCCGGACCGCATCGAAGACGGGAGGCGGCTGGCTGCCGTCGCTACGTCGATGCTCGACATCTCCGACGGGCTCGCGCGGGACGCCGCGCACATCGCGGAGCGGTCGGGCGTACGCCTGTCGATCGAGCTCGAGCGCGTTCCGTTGGCTCCGAGCGCAGAGCTCGACGACCTTGGCTTCGGCGAGGACTACGAGCTCCTGGCGACGACGCCCGATCCGCTTGGCTTCACGGCGATCGGCCGGGTCGAAGAGGGCGAGGGGGTCGCGCTGACGCTCGAAGGAAAGCCGTACGAGCTAGCCGGCTGGGAGCACTTCCGCTAGCCAGGCGTCGAAATGCGCCCGGGGCCTCGCGCCGACCACGGTGCCCCGGGCCTCTCCACCGGCGAACAGGATCACGGTCGGGATCGAGAGCACGTCGTAGCGGGAGGCGAGTGCGGGCTCCTCGTCGATGTTGACGCGGGCCACGTCCACCGGAAGCCCCTCGAGGATCGACTCCACGGCCTTGCACGGCCGGCACCAGGGTGCCCAGAAATCGACGACGACGGGAGTCTCCGAGCCGAGCACGACCTCGTCGAACTCGCTGCCGGTCACGTCGCGCACTGCAGCCAATCTACAAGCGGCCGGCCAGAGACCGCGCCCGCAGCCACGGCACCTTCCAGATCGCCTCGAGCACGATCGCGCGGCTCATCTTCGACTCGCCGGCGGTGCGGTCGACGAAGCGGATCGGCACCTCGACGACGCGGAAGCCCTTGCGCAGGGCCCGATACGTCGTCTCGATCTGAAACACGTACCCGGCCGCGTCGATGCTCTCCAGGTCGATGGACTCGAGCACGGTGCGGCGAAAGCACTTGAAGCCGCCGGTCGCGTCGTGGATCGGCATCAGGAGGACGCGCGTGTAGATCGAGGCGCCGCGCGAGATCAGGCGGCGGACGAGCCCCCAGTTCTCGGTGCCTCCACCTTCGACGTAACGCGAGCCGAGCGCGAGGTCGGCGCCGGCCTCGACCGCCGCGATCAGCCGCGGGAGGTCCCTGGGATCGTGCGAGAAGTCGCAGTCCATCTCGAGCACGAGGTCCGCTCCCTCCGCGAGCGCATGGTGGAAGCCGTCCACGTACGCCCGCCCGAGCCCCTGCTTCTCGGGCCGGTGGAGCACCTCCAGCCAGGGGAGCTCGGCGGCGAGGCGGTCGGCGATCTCGCCGGTGCCGTCGGGCGAGTTGTCGTCGATCACGAGCACGCGGCCGCCCTCCGGCAGCACCTCAGCGAGCGCGCGCACCATTGGCTCGAGGTTGTCGCGCTCGTTGTAGGTCGGCAGGCAGACGACGGCCCCGGGCACGCTCATATCATCGCGGGAGTGCCGGAACTTCCGCCCAACTCCGAGGTTGCAGACCAGATCGACCTGCTCGGGGACCTGCTCGAGCTTGAAGGAAAGGACACGTTCCGCGTCGTCGCGTATCGCCGCGCGGCATCACGCGTGCGGGAGACGTCGGGCTCGGTCGCGCAGCTCGCCCTCGACGGCCGCGCGAAGGAGCTGCAGGGCATCGGCAAGACGATCGAGGAGAAGATCGTCCAGATCGTCGAGCTCGGCGAGATCGAAGCGTTGACGAAGAAGAAGGCCGGCGTGCCACCCGAGGTCGTGCTGTTCATGAAGCTCCCGGGGCTCGGGCCGAAGACGGCGGCGCGGATCTGGCGGGAGCTGGGCATCGAGACACTCGACGAGCTGAAGGCTGCGGCCGAGGCGGAGCGTCTTCGGACACTCGCCGGCCTGGGGCCCAAGAGCGAGGAGAAGATCCTCGCCGCGCTCGCCTATCAGGCGGAAAGCCCCGAGCCGGGCCGCTACCTGCTCGGCAATGGACTGCCGGAGGTGCAGGCGGTAGTCGCAGCGCTGCGCGAGCTGCCCGCGGCGATCTCCGTCTCCGAGGCCGGCTCGGTGCGGCGGCGAAAGGAGACGTTCCGCGATCTCGACATCATCGCCAGCGCGACCGAGCCCGCCGAGCTGACGGGGCACTTCGCGCAGCTGAAGTGGGTCGTCGATGTCGCGGCGCAGGGCGACACCAAGGCGACCGTTGTCTCGCGCGACGGTCTTCGCTTCGACCTGCGGGTCGTGCCGCCGGAGTCGTTCGGCAACCTCCTCCAGCACTTCACCGGCTCGAAGGACCACAACGTCGCCATGCGGGAGGAGGCCGTGCGGCGCGGGCTCTCGATCTCGGAATACGGGGTCACGAATGTCGAGACCGGCGAGGTCTTCAAGAGCGCGGAGGAGGACGACGTCTACGAGTTCCTCGGCTACCAGCCGATCCCGCCGGAGCTGCGCGAGAACTCCGGGGAGCTCGAGCTCGCCCGGCGCGGCGAGCTGCCGAAGCTCGTCGAGCTGCGCGACGTCCACGGCGACCTGCACACGCACTCCCACTGGTCGGCCGACGGCAAGAGCACGCTCGAGGAGATGCTCGAGGGCGCGGTCGCGCGCGGCTACGAGTACTACGCGGTCACCGACCACTCGCACTACCTGCGCGACGGGCGGCTGCAGGCGCAGCTCGAGGAGATCGAGCACCTACGGCGTCGCTTCCCGAAGCTGCGGATCCTCGCCGGCGTCGAGGCGAACATCCGCTCGAGCGGCGAGGTCGACATGGCGGAGGAGGATCTCGCGCTGCTCGACTGGGTCGTCGCGTCGGTGCACAACGCGCCCGACAACCGTCCGACCGAGCGCGTCCTCGAGGCGATGCAGAACCCGTACGTCGACTGCATCGGCCACCTCACGGGCCGGCGGATCGGCAAGCGTCCGCCCCGCGACGTCGACGTCGAGCGCGTGATCGAGGCGGCCCTGGAAACGGGGACGCTGCTCGAGATCAACGGCCAGCCCGACCGGCTCGACCTGCGTGACGTCCATGCGCGGGCGGCGAAGGAGGCGGGACTGCGGCTCGTCGTCTCCTCCGACGCACACTCGATCCGGGCGCAGAGCTACGTCGAGCTGGCGGTGGCGCAGGCGCGGCGGGGGTGGCTGACGAAGGCGGACGTCGCCAACGCACGGACGTGGAAGCAGCTCGAGAAGCTGCGGAAGAAACGGTGAGCGGGGTCGACTTCCGTGAGGACGGGGCCGCTGCGCTCGAGTGGGCCGCGCGCTACCTCGAGCGCGTGCCGGAGCTACCGGTGCTCGCTCAGGTCAGGCCGGGCGAGCTCTCGGCCCAGCTCCCGGATTCGGCGCCCGAGCAGGCAGAGCCTTTCTCGGACGTCCTCCGCGACCTCGACGAGCTGCTCCTGCCGGCGCTCACGAACTGGCAGAGCCCGCACTTCTTCTCCTACTTCGCGGTGACCTCCTCGGAGCCGGCGATCCTCGCCGAGCTGATCGCGGCTGCGCTGAACCAGGTGGCGATCGTCTGGCGCGCATCTCCGGCCTCGACGGAGCTCGAGTTGCGGGTGGCCGACTGGGTGCGTGAGCTTCTCGGCCTCCCCGAGGGCTGGCACGGCCACATCGAGGACACTGCCTCCACCTCGACGCTTGCGGCCCTCATCGCGGCGCGGCACGTGACCGGCCGCAACGTCGTCGTCTGCTCGGAGCACGCACACTCCTCGGTCGAGAAGGACACGCGGATGCTCGGCATGGAGCTCCGCAAAGTCGCGGTCGACGCCGAGTTGCGGATGCGTGTGGACGGCTACGACCTCGACGACGTCGCCGCGGTCGTGGCGACGGTCGGGACGACGTCCTTCGCCTCCGTCGATCCGGTGCGCGAGCTCGCCGGGCGCGCTCAAGAGGCGGGCGCCTGGCTCCACGTCGACGCGGCGTACGCGGGCTCTTCGTGGATCTGCGAGGAGGAGCGCTGGTCGGCTGACGGCGTCGAGCTGGCCGATTCGCTGGTCGTGAATCCGCACAAGTGGCTGCTCGTGCCGACTGACTGCTCGCTGGTCTGGACGTCGCGGCCGGACGAGTGGCGCGAGGCGTTCACGCTGACGCCGGAGTACCTGCGCACGGATGACGAGGCGTTCTCCCTCGCGGACTTCGGGCCGCCGCTCGGCCGCCGCTTCCGGTCGCTGAAGCTCTGGGCCGTGCTGCGCTGCTACGGCGCGGAAGGGCTCAGGGCGATTCTCCGCGAGCACATTCGCCTCGCCGAGCTCTTCGCGAGCTGGGTCGACGAGAGCGACGACTGGGAGCTGGTCGCGCCACAGCGCTTCTCGCTCGTCGTCTTCCGGCGGATCGGAACGGACGAGGACAACGAGCGCATTCTCGAGCGCGTCAACGACTCGGGTGAGATCTTCATCACGCATACGAAGCTCGACGGGCGCTATGTCCTCCGGCTCGCAATCGGCAACGCGCGGACGACGGAGGCCGACGTGCGCCGCGCCTGGGAGGTCCTCGACAGGGAGGCATCACGATGATCGTGACGACGATGAACGACATCCCCGGCTACGCGGTCGACGAGGTGTTCGGCGAGGTGATGGGGCTGACGGTGCGCTCGCGCAACATCGGCTCGCAGATCGGCGCCGGCCTGAAGTCGATCGTCGGCGGCGAGCTCAAGGGGATGACCACGGCGCTGATCGACAGTCGCAAGCAGGTGATGGAGCGGATGGTCGAGGAGGCGGAGGCAACGGGCGCGAACGCGATCGTCGCGATGCGCTTCGACACGTCCGACATGGGCGGCAACTGGACCGAGATCTGCGCCTACGGCACCGCGGTACGCGTGCACAAAGTCTGAGCTCCAGCTCGACTACAAACGCTTCAGCAGCTCGAGGAACTCGATCGTGTCGGCCACGACGAGGTCGGCGGCGTCGAGGAGCGCTTGCGGGGCCTCCGCTGAGGTGACAGCGACGCGCACCGCTACGTCAAGGCCGTCCAGGGCGGCGAAGGAGTCGATGTCCGTCGTGTCGTCGCCCGCCGCGAGCGCTCGCCGCAGGTCGTACTCGTCCAGCAGGTGCCGCACCGCCGTGCCCTTGTGGGAGCCGACCGGCGGCAGCACCTCCAGGACCTTGCGGCCGTAGCGCGCGACGAGCCCTTCGTCTCGCGCGGTCTCCGCGATTACGTCGAGCTCGCGTACCGCCTCGCGCTCGTCCGCCCGGTCCCGGAAATGGAAGGCGAGGGCGAGGCCCTTGTTCTCGACCTCGCTCTGCGGCCATGGCGCGTCGGCGGCGAACGCGGCGAGAGTCCGCCGCCAGCGGTCGGCCTGCGGCTCGGCCTCGAGGCCGTGCGAGCCGACGCAGACGACGCCGCCCACGCCCAGCCTCGTCTTGACGTCCTCGCCGGCGCGCCCGCTCACGACCGCGACCAGCGCGTAGCGGCCGACGAGCCGTTCCAGCTCGGCTCGCGTGTCGGGCGGCGCGACCGCGTCCTCCGGCCGGTCGACGATCGGGGCGAGAACTCCGTCGAAGTCGAGGAACAGCCCCGTCTGCTCGGGCTCGGCGGCGAGCCGCTCGAGCAGCGCGTTCGGGGCCACGGGTCAAGAATATGCGGGTCCGGCCATAATCCAGCCGTGGCCGACCTCGACGAGCTCTGGGTTCCGCTGGTCGACGAGCCGATCGGCGGGATCGTCGATCGCATCGTGCGGGACGACCCGTCCCTCGCGGCCATGGTCGAGACGCCGCACCGGATCCTCGCCTTCCGGACGTTCGCCTACATCCGCACCGGGCTCCTGCTCGGCCAGCTCCTGTTCGACCACGACGTCCCCGCCTGGGATGGCTCCGAGAGCTGGGTCGACGCACTGCTCCGCGATCCCGCCCATCGGGCCGCGATCGAGCGCGAGGTGCGCACGGTCGCGGAGGAGATCGCCTCGGACCCGCAGTACGCGGACGACGGGCCGCTCGCCCCGGACGAGGGCGCGCGCGACCGGTTCCGCGCCTTCGCCCGGGAGCACCTCGGGGGTAGTGCGAGCTAGCTCGGGTTGGTCGAGCCCGGGTTGGTCGAGCCCGGGTTGCTCGGTCCGCCGTTGCCCTGATACACGAACCCGTTGCCCGTGCCGAACAGCTTGCGGGCGAGCACACGGCGGACGGTCGGGCCCGTGATCGGGTTGAGGAGGATGCCGAGCGCGATGCCGAACAGCAGGATCGCTCCGTTCCGCGCGGACCGGGCCGGCTCGGGCGCGCCTCGCTTCACGTTCTGGACGCGGCCGGCCGCGTTCCGCAGTTCCTCGACCGCCCTGCGCAGGTCGTCCTGCACGTCCTTGTCCTGCGCGAGCTGCGTCGCGGCGTCCGAGACCCTGCGGCGCGATGAAAGCTCGTCATACACGGCACGGGCGGAGGTGTAGGCGTTGCGAATGTTGTCGCGCAACTCCTGGTCGCGGAGCGCGCGCTCTACGTAGGGCCGAGCGCTCGCGGCTGCGGCGGCGGCCCTTTCCTTGGTGTACGTCATTCCCAGAATCCTTTCGTCGTGGGTGGAAACCTGTGGTCCCATCTTGGCGGAAGTCGCGGGTTGCCCGCGACCATTCCGGTCCTGGCAGCCGCAGTACCCTCTGCGGTGCGGTGGCAAGCATCGTCAGACTCCTTGGCCTCGCGGCGGCGGCGCTCTTCGCGCTTGTCTTCGGGGTTCTCCGGCTCTGGTACCGGGCTGTGCTCTACGCGCCTGAGGTCAAGCGCCGGAAGGCCGCTCGGAGAGCAGCTCGGCGCGCCTGAGCAGCGATTCCGCGAGCCGGCGTGAAGCCTCGTCCACGAGCTCGCCCTCGAACCGGGCCGCTCCCTCGGCCGCGTCGAGGATCCGTCTCGCTCGCTCGACATCCGCAGGAGACGGCGTGAAGAGCAGGTTGACGGGCTCGATCTGGCTCGGGTGGATTACCCACTTCCCGTCGTAGCCGAGCTCGAGCGCCCGGCGCGCCGAGACGACGAGACCGAGGTCGTCTCCGAGCCTTGCGTGGGGGCCGTCGATCGCCTGGAGCCCGGAGGCCCGCGCGGCCGCGACGACGCGCGCGAGCGCGTACTCCGGCACGCCGGCGCCGATCGTGAGCACCGGTACGCCGAGGGACGCTGCGAGGTCGGCCGGGCCGAAGACGAGCGCCTCGAGGCCCCTTCCCGACGGAGTCAGTCCGGCGGCGGCGATCCGCTCCGCCTCAACAAGGCCGCGTGCGGTCTCGATCTGCGCCTCGAGCCCGATCCCCTCCGGGAGCAACTCTGCCGCTGCGGCCACGTCCTCCGGGGACTCGACCTTCGGGAGGACGACGACGTCCGGCCGCGCCTCGGCGGCCGCGCGGAGGTCGTCTTCCCACCAGTCCGTCGCCCGGCCATTGACGCGGAGGGCGGTCGTGCGGCCGAGAGGGCCCCGGCGCAGCGCGGTGACGGCGAGCGCGCGGGCCGCTTCCTTCTCGCCCGCAGCGACCGCGTCTTCGAGGTCGACGATCGCCTCGTCGGCGGCGAGCGAGGGTGCTTTCTCGAGCATCCGCTCGCTCGAGGCCGGAACGGTCAGGCAGGTACGGCGCGCGCGGGCGGGCACGCGCGAACGCTAACGGTGCCGTACGAAGAACGCGTACCGGCGGGTCTCGAAGGTCGTCTCTCCCTGTGGCGTGAACTCGAGCTTTTCCAGGACGTGCAGCGCCGGCGTGTTGTCCGGGTACGCGATGGCCGTGACGCGGTCGAAGCCGGCGGCGAAGGCGGCGCGCACGACGGCCTCCGAAGCCTCCGTCGCGTAGCCGCGCAGCCTGGCGTCGGCCGCGACGACACACCCGAGATCGAGCTCGCGACGCCCCTCGATCTGCTCCCACTGCAGGCCGGCGAGGGCGATCGCCCGGCTGGTCTCCCGTTCGACCGCCGCCCAGAGGCTCATGCCGTCGTCGCGCTCGAAGCGGTCGATCTTCTCCTGAATCCACTCGGCCGACTCACCGAGATCCTCGGCGTCCTCGAGGCGAAGCGGTCGGATGACGAGCCGCTCCGTCTCGATCGGGAGCTCGATCCTCACGCGGGCAACGGCAACGGCCGGCGAAGAGAGACCGAGGTGGTCCGTGTGACGTACCCGAGCCGCTCGTTCACGGCGCGCATGTTCTCGTTTCCGGTCTGCGTCCAGGTATAGATCTCACGCAGGCCGCGCTCGGACGCCCACGCGATCGTCGTCTCCTTCAGCGTCCGGGCGATGCCGCGGCCGCGGAAGTCGCGGCGGATCGTCGTGAGCGCGTTCTCGGCGCGCTCCGGCCTGTCGACATCCCGCAGGAGCCCGGCCACACCGACGACCTCGTCGCCTGCGAGCGCGACGAACGTCGCCTCCGGCCACGTGATCCACTCCGACTCCCACTGCTCGGGCGTGATCTCGACCTTGCGTGGCGTGGGCATTTCCTCGAACGCCTCCAGCGCCAGCTCGTCGTAAAGGCGACCGAGCAGCTCCGGGCGCTCGGCCAGGTTGATCACGGTGATGCCGTCCGGCACGGCCGGCCACGGCTCGTCCGCCGCGACCGCACGCACCTGCTCCACCTGGCTGCCGACCTCCTCGAACCCGAAGCGGTGGGCGAAGGCGAGCGAGCCCTCGTCGTCGACACCGACACCGAGATCCGGGAAGCCGAGACCCTGGACGTGCTCGGCGAGCGAATGGAGAAGCGCCGTGCCGACGCCGCGACGCCTCTGTTCGGGGAGGACGCGCGGGATCGCGAAGCCACTCGCGGTGTCGCCGCGGCCCGCAACCCCGCTGCCCGCGAGCTTGCCGTCGCGGTACGCGAGCAGCATCAGCCGCTCGGCCGACAGGCTTCGCCGCAGCTCCTCGACCGACTCGGTCCGCTCGTAGGGGATGACCGAGATGCGAACGCTCCGCCACGCCTCCAGATCGGCGTCGCTCTCGCAGGGGCGCAGCTCGATCATCCCGACCGCTTCAGCTTCCCGTTCCGCTTCGCGTACCGCTCGCCGACCTTGAAGATCGCCAGGCCGATCGGCGTGGCCAGCACCGCGATGATCAACAGCGGCCACACGTTCGCCCACGCGATCCCCGCGCCGTCGACGATCGACGCGCGGCAGCCCCGCAGCGCGTACGTCGCCGGCGAGATCTTCGCGATCCACTGCATCCACTCCGGCATCACGCTGACCGGGTAGTAGACGCCCGAGACGACGAGCATCAGACCCTGTGCGACGAAGCCGAGCTGCGCGCCCTTCTCCGGCGAGATCAGCGGCAGCACCGAGGTCATGATCCCGACGCCGATGAACGAGAGCGACGCGAGCGCGAGCAGCATCAGAGCGGCGCCGTAGTTTGCGTTCGGCGCGTGGAGGCCGAGGAAGAGAGCGACCGCGAAGAAGAGGATCGTGGCCCGGATCAGGCCGTAGAGCACCGCGAACGCGCCCTGCCCGAACAGGTGCACGAGCCGCGACAGCGGCGCCATGAACGTGTACTCGATCGTCCCTTCCCAGCGCTCCCAGGCCACCGTCTCCGTCATGAACTCGAAGATGATCCCGAGGAATGCCCAGATCGTCGCGCCGACCAGCAGCGACAGCGCCAGCGTGTTCTCCTGCGACGCCGACAGGTGGCCCGTCAGGGCGGCGGCGCGAGCGATGAAGACGATCGTGAGCGTGTTCGCGATCGTCCAGAACATGAACGCGATGTCCCACAGGAAGTACCGCTTCGTGAGATAGACGTTCCGCTCGACGATCCCGAACAGGCCGATGAGCTGGTTTCTTGTCTCTAGAGCGAACTCGCTCATCCGAATACCTCCCTGTACTCGTCGTCGTCGTCCTGGGCCTCGTTCTCGAACTCACGGCCGGTGGCGGCGAAGAACGCCTCCTCGAGCGTCTCGACGCCGAAGCGGCGCTTGACGTCCTCGACCGGCTCGAGGAAGAGCAGCCGGCCGCGGTCGAGAAGCCCGATCCGGTCGGCGAGCGTCTCCGCCTCGGCCATGTCGTGCGTGCAGAGGAGGATCGTCGCGTCGTGCTCGCTCCGCACCTGGCGGATGAACTCCTGCACCTCGAGCTTGGAGCGCGGGTCTAGACCCGTCGTGGGCTCGTCGAGCAGGAGCAGGACCGGCGAGGTCAGCAGTGCCCGCGCGAGCGCGACCTTCTGCTGCATCCCGCGCGACAGGTTCTCCATCGATTCACCGCGCCGCTCGGGCGGGAAGCCGACCCGCGCGAGGATCTCCGGCACGGCCGTGCGGGTCTGGTGCGGCCCCATTCCGTAAAACCGCGCCGCATACGACAGGTTCTCGGCCGCAGACATCTTCTTGAAGAAGCTCGCCTCGACCGAGACGCGGTTGACGAGCCGGCGGATCGTCGACGCGTCCTTCTGGACGTCGTGGCCGAAGATCCGCGCCTCGCCGCCATCGTCGATCAGCAGCGTCGAGAGCAGGCGGACGAGCGTCGACTTCCCCGAGCCGTTCTGGCCGAGAATCGCGACGCACTCGCCACTGGCAATCGTGAAGGTGACGTCGTCGAGCGCCGGCCACGGACGCTTGCGGGCGAAGCGGCCGGCGTGGCGGTCCTTGCGCTTGAACGTCTTGCGCAGGTCGCGCACCTCGACGGCGGGTGCGTCGCGGTCTAGATGTGAGGCCAAGTCTGTTGTGGATGGTGCAAGAGTGGACATGCTGCTCCTTCGGAACGAAAGGGGAACGGAGGACGGAGTGCCGCCTGTCGGCGGCCCGCGGACCTAAAGGGCGCCGCGGACTCCCGTGGGGCGACCGCAACTGCCCACCGGGATCCGGTCCATCACGTTCTCGAGCAACATGGTTCTCGCAGGCTAGGCGCTCCGAGCGCCCGCGTCAAATCCCCGGCACGTACAGGCGTTTTTCGCCGTCTGCGCCG
>DASQCM010000223.1:0-9757 GCA_035634675.1 Gaiellaceae bacterium | reverse complement strand
ACGGAGCTGTCATAGTCAGGCTGTGAAGCAGTCCACCGACCGCGGCCGGTTCGCGGAGCGGGTGCTCCACGGAGTCGACTCGAACGGCGACCCCGAGACGGTCGTGATCTGGATCGAGCGCAAGGAAGGCGGCGTCTGGGCGGTCGGCCGCGCCGTCAATCCCGACCTTCGCTCACAGAAAGAGCCCCGGCCCGAGGACTACGTCTTCGAGGGCTACGAGCTCGGCGACTGCCTCCAGGAGGCGAACGAGACGCTCGAGGACGACTTCACCGTCTCGGAGCGCGACGGGCACGGTGAGCACGTCCGCCCGTTCACCCGCGACGAGCTGCTGAAGCCGCTCGAGAAGTGGTTCTTCGGACGAACGTGAGGCTCACCTTCGGCTTCACGCCGTGCCCGAACGACGCCTTTGCCTTCCATGCGCTTGTGCACGGGCTCGTGTCCGCGCCGTTCGAGGTGGAGCCTGTCCTACTCGATATCGAGGAGCTGAACCGGAAGGCGGGCGCCGGAGACCTTCAGCTGACGAAGCTCAGCTTCGGCGCGGCAGCGGCGTCCGGCGATCGCTACCGGTTGCTCCGCAGCGGCGCCGCGCTTGGCCGGGGCGTCGGCCCGCTCGTCGTCGCGCGCGAGCAGAGCTCACTCCAGGAAGTCACCGCCGGACGGGTTGCCGTGCCGGGGCGGGAGACGACGGCGTTCGCGCTCCTGCGTCTGGCCGCGCCGGCCCTCGGGGAGGCCGTCGAGATCCGGTACGACCGGATCCTCGACGCAGTCGTCGCGGGGGAGGTGGATGCGGGCCTGATCATCCACGAGAGCCGCTTCACATACGGCGAGCACGGGCTCGTCTCGGTCGCCGACCTCGGCGAATGGTGGGAAGGCGACACCGGCCTCCCCGTTCCGCTCGCTGGGATCTTCGCGTGCGACGACCTCGAGCCGGAGCTGGTCGCCGAGGCCGAGTCGGCGATTCGCGCCTCTGTCGAATACGCCTTCGCCAACCCGGAGGCGAGCCGCGACTACGTGCGCTCGCTCGCGCACGAGCTCTCCGACGAGGTCTGCTCGGCGCACATTGCGCTCTACGTCAACGAGCACAGCGTCGACATCGGCGAGGAGGGGCTCGCCGCAATCGACCGGCTGATCGGTAGAGCCAGGGCCGCTGCCTAGACTGGCATCGTGGCGAAGGCGGTCGTTCTTTCCGCGGTCCGGACCCCGATCGGCCGCTACGGCGGCGCGCTTGCGGGCGTGCGCCCGGACGATCTCGCGGCGGTCGTGATCCGTGAGGCGGTGGCGCGGGCGAATGTCCCGAACGAGCAGATCGAAGACGTCTGGCTCGGCGCGGCCAATCAGGCGGGAGAGGACAACCGCAACGTGGCGCGGATGGCGGCGCTCCTCGCAGGCCTTCCCGAGTCGGCGGCGGGCGTGACGGTCAACCGCCTGTGCGCGTCAGGCCTGGCCGCAGTCATCGGCGCCTGCCATTCCGTGATCGCCGGCGACGGCGACCTCTTCGTCGCAGGTGGCGAGGAGTCTATGAGCAGGGCGCCGTTCGTGACGCCGAAAGCCGAGAATCCGTTCGAGCGCGGGGATCGGCCGCTCTATGACACGACACTCGGCTGGCGCTTCACGAACCCGCAGCTCGAAGAGCTGTTCCCGCCCGAGTCGATGGGAGAGACGGGCGAAAACGTGGCCGAGCGGTGGGGCGTGTCGCGGGAGGACCAGGACGCGTTCGCGCTCGAGTCACAGCGGCGCTGGGCAGCCGCCGACGAGGCGGGGCGCTTCGCCGACGAGCTCGTCCCGGTCGGCGACGTGACGCGTGACGAGCATCCGCGCCCCGACACGACTGCCGAGAAGCTTGCGGCGCTCAAGCCGGCCTTTCGGGAGGGCGGCACGGTCACGGCCGGCAATGCGTCGGGGATCAACGACGGCGCCGCGGCGCTCGTGATCGCCTCGGAGGAGAAGGCGCGAGAGCTCGGCGTGGAGCCGCTCGGCGCGTTCGTCGGCAGCGCGGTGGCGGGTGTCGACCCGCGCGTGATGGGCATTGGCCCGATTCCGGCGGTCCGCAAGCTGCTCGAGCGCACAGGCGTCCCGGTCGAGGAGATCGACCTGGTGGAGCTGAACGAGGCGTTCGCGTCACAGAGCCTCGTGGTGATCCGCAAGCTCGGACTCGACCCGGAGAAGGTGAACGTGAACGGTGGAGCCATCGCGATCGGCCATCCCCTTGGAATGAGCGGCGCCCGCCTCGTCGTCTCGCTCCTGCACGAGCTCCGCCGCCGCGAAGGCCGCTACGGCCTGGCCACGTTGTGCGTTGGCGTGGGCCAGGGGCAAGCAGCGTTGTTCGAGCGCGCCGCCTAGCCGACAGGCGGGCGAATGTAGATCACGCCCTCGTGCTGGGTCGGCACGAAAGGCGCGCCGACGCTGAAGACGACGCCTTCGACCTGGTGGAAGAGCTCGCCGCCACCCTCGCCGACCGGGACGACGATGCCGACCTCGGCCTCCGGCTCTGCGTCGAGGCCCTCGTCGCGCAGTGCATGGAGCAACCGGTCGCGGTCGGGGATCCGTGCTGCCTCGACGCGGACTGTGCCCGACATCTCGTCTCCTCTCCTCAGGGTTTCGGATCCGAAATCTACCTCAGCGGACGGCGCGACAAACCGCTAGCCCTTGCGCAGCGAGAGCGCGGCGCCGGCCGCGAGCAGGACGATCCCGAGCACGCGCGGCCAGTGGAGCGCGATTTTCTCGCTGCCGAACAGACCCCAGCGGTCGATCACAGCGCCCATCACGAGCTGGCCCGCGATGAGGATCCCGACCGTCGCGGCGACGCCGATCCGCGGGCCGGCGTACGTGATCGCGAGGACGATGATCAGCCCCATCACGCCGCCGAGCAGCATCCACCACGGCTGGTGGATGGCACGCTCGAAGCCGCTGACGCTGTGGCGTGCGAGCAGGAGGATCACGAATGCGAGCGCCGCCGTCACCGCCGTCGAGAACGCGAGCGCCTCGAGCACGCCGATGCGCTCCCCGAGCCGCGACATCATCGCGACCTGCACCGAGCCCGCCAGTCCGGCGGTTACCGCAAGCCCCGTCGCCAGTCCGCTGCCCGACACGGCGGTGAACGCTACCCGCCGTCCGAGAGGGCAAGCGCGAGCCACGCCTCGGCCTCGTGGTAGAGGCTCGGGTTGTTCTCCGCCGTGTAGTAGCTCAGCGCCGCGACCGCCTGGGAGACGGCCCAGCCCCGGGCTCGCTCCCAGGCTGCGTCGTCCGTCCGCAGCGCTTCGCGGAATGCGTCGCGCGCTGCGGCCGAATGGAGCTTCCAGGCGACCATCACGTCGCAGGCGGGGTCGCCGACTCCCATCGAGCCCCAGTCGATCACGCCCATGATCCGGCCGTTCCGGACCACCCAGTTGCGGCAGTCGAGGTCGCCGTGGTGCCAGACCGGCGGGCCGTCCCACGGTGGCGCCCCAAGCGCCCGTTGCCAGGCTTCCCACGCTCTCGCGTCGCCGTCGAATCGCGCCCACCAGTGCCGCATCTGCTCGTCGCGCACCGCGAGCGGGATGCCGCGCCCCGGCGGCGCGCCGGTCGGATCCACTCGCTGCAAGGCCAGGACGAGCGCCGCGAGGTCCCGGGCGGCCTGAACGGCGTCGATCTCGTCGACCGGGACGACCTCGCCCTCGACCCAGGAATGGATCTCCCAGAACCAGGGATAGTTCGCGCCCGGCCGTCCCTGTGCCAGCGGCACAGGAACCTCGACCGGCAGCCGCGACGCCAGCTTCGGCAGCCACTCGAGCTCGACGCCGCCCGGCTCGGTCGGCCCCTCCTTGCGCGGCAGCCGTACCGAGAGCCCGTCGCCGAGCCGGAAGATCGCGTTCACGGTCCCGCTCGGCTCGATCCGTTGTAGCGGCAGCTCCGCCCATTCCGGGAACTGCTCGGCGAGGAGCCGACGGACGAGCGCCTCGTCGAGCTCGAGCTCGTCGGCGTGCATCCTCGTCATCGTCCGACCCGGGCCAGGTAGGCGTCCAGGTCGCGCGGGTCGGGCCTACTGCGCTTGCGGGTCGGCGGATCGCCGGTCACCGGCTGATAGCCGGCGAACTCGGTTTCGAGCACGCCCTCGCCACCCGTCAAGCCGGGAAGCTGGCGGCGAAGATCCTGAAGGCGTGTCGCAGGGAGCGCCGTCTCCAACACCGATAGCTCTCCTCGCGGCGACGGCATCGACGCTACGGCGCCGAGCCGGCCCAGCGCAGCGAGCACGGAGCCGATGGCCTCCGTCGGCACCTCGGCCGAGATCCGGAAGACCGGCTCGCAGACCCTCGAGCCGCCTTGCTCGAGCGCCTGCATGAGCACGAGCGGCGTCAGCCGCTTGATGTCGCGGGCCGTGGGCATCGGGCCTCGCCGCGACGGCCCGCCGTCGGCGAGGCTGTAGGCGATCTCGGTCAGCGTCACCACGCAATCGGTGACCTGCCAGCCGAGCAGGCCCTCCTCGAGCGCGAAGCGGACGTATTCGTCCATGTGCTCCATGAAGCTCGCGAAGGTCTTGTAGACGGTGAGCGGCGCATCGCGTGGGTCGACGCCGGCGTCGGCGCGCACCTCGACTCCCGAGCCTGGGGCGGCCGGATCGACTCGCAGGCCGAGATCGGCGTGGAACGGGTTCGTCGGAGTGTTGAGGATCTCGACTGCCTCGCCGGTCCCCGCCGGCCGCTCGATGCAGATCGCCGTCGTCTCGCGGAACTCGACCTCGAGCCCGTAGTCGGTCGCCAGGGTCGCCTCGATCACCTGGCGCTGCACCTCGCCATAGAGAGAGACCGAGATCTCCCCACGCGTGTCGTCCTGGCGGATGTCGATCAGCGGGTCCTGCTCGGCGAGCTGGCCGAGCGCTACCCGCAGCCGCTGCCCGTCGGCGGGATCGGCCGCTGCGACCACGGCCTCGAGCGTCGGCGGCGCGAAGTGATGCTCGACGCCGCCGCGAGGGTCGCCGAGCCAGTCGCCAATCCGGACCTCCTCGAGGCCCCAGAGCCTCGCGATCTCGCCCGCCTGCACCTCGTCGCGCTGCACCGTGTCGCCGTCCGCGAAGACGCGGAGCGCCGTCACCTTGCCGGCGTCCAGGCGGTCGCGAACGTGAACCGTTCCGGAGAAGAGACGCGTGTAGGCGATCCGGTCGCCGCTGGCGCCGCGCTCGATCTTGAACACGCGGGCCGAGAGCGGCCCCTCGCCGTCGCCGTCCTGCGCCGGCAGCAGGTTCGCGATCCCATCCATAACCTCGTCGACGCCGGCGCCGGTGAGCGCCGAGCCGAAGAAGACCGGATGCACTTCCCCCGCTCGCGCCCGCTCGGCCAGCTCGGCGTCCGCCGGTCCGAACGGAGCGAACTCCGCGGAGCGCGTCCCGAGCCCAGCGGCAGAGCCCATCGGCACGACCTCGGGCGACAGGCGCTGCTCGATCGCGTCGAGCACGCCCTCGGGATCCGCCCCGGGCCGGTCGATCTTGTTCACGAACAGCAGTGTCGGGATGTGCAGTCGCTGCAGAGCGCGGAACAGGATCCGCGTCTGCGGCTGCACTCCTTCGACTGCTGAGACCACGACCACACAGCCGTCGAGCACGCTCAGCACCCGCTCCACCTCCGCGATGAAGTCCGGGTGGCCGGGCGTGTCGATCAGGTTGACGGTGACGCCGTCGATCGGGAACGAGACGACGGCGGAGTTGATCGTGATCCCGCGCTGCTGCTCGAGCGCCAGCGAGTCGGTCTGCGTCGTCCCCTTGTCGACGCTGCCGACCTCGTCGATCACGCCGGCGGCGTACAGCAGCCGCTCGGTGAGAGTTGTCTTACCGGCGTCTACATGCGCCAGGATCCCAAGATTCAGCGTTCTGCGTTGCAAGCGTCCAAACCTCCAAGTAGGTCACTACTCCGGCCTCCTCGATTGATCTGAACGCTTCGCGCACGACGCCTCCTGGTCGATCCGACTGGCGCTTGCGGAGAGAGAATAGCCGTCGGCATGCCGATCTTCCAGCCCGAACTCGAGACGCTGCCGCGGCCGGAGCTCGAGCGGCTCCAGGGCGAACGGTTGCGGGAGCGGTTCGGGGTCGAGCCGGAGGCGCTGCCGGAGCAGCCGTTCCGCGTCAAGTCGGAGCTGCGCGAGGCGTATCCGTTCGGGCTGCTTCGGGTGCCGCTCGAGGAGTGCGTCAGAATCCACGCCTCCTCCGGCACACGCGGCAAGGCGACGATCGTCGCGTACACGCGCGGCGACCTCGCGGCGTGGGCCGACTGCTGCGCCCGCGCGCTCGCGGCGGCCGGCGCCGGCCGCGGAACGGTCGTCCACGTCGCGTACGGGTACGGTCTCTTCACCGGCGGGCTCGGCGTCCACTACGGCGCCGAGCGCCTCGGCTGCACCGTCGTCCCAGCCTCAGGCGGGAACACGCCCCGTCAGGCCCAGCTGCTCGAGGACCTCGGCGCGGAGATCCTCTGCTGCACGCCGAGTTACGCGCTTGCGATAGCCGACCACGTCTCCGATCCGGCGCGTCTGCGCGTTCGTGCTGGGGTCTTCGGCGCGGAGCCGTGGACGGAGGGACTGCGCGAGGCGGTCGAGCGCGCGCTCGGGCTGACGGCGCTAGACATCTACGGCCTGTCGGAGGTGATGGGGCCTGGTGTCTCGGCGGAGTGCATCGCCGGGCGCGACGGCGCGCACGTAAACGAGGACCACTTCCTCGTCGAGGTCGTCCATCCCGAGTCGGGCGAACCGCTGCCGGATGGAGAGGTCGGTGAGCTCGTCTTCACGACCCTGACGAAGGAGGCGCTACCGCTGCTGCGCTACCGCACCGGCGACCTCGCCTCGCTCACCCGCGAGCCCTGCGTCTGCGGCCGCACGCTTGCGCGGATGTCGCGCATCGTCGGCCGCACCGACGACATGCTGATCATCCGCGGCGTCAACGTCTTCCCGAGCGAGATCGAGCGTGCGCTACTGGCTGTCCCGGAGCTCGCACCGCACTACCAGCTCGTCGTCGAGCGTCCGGGCCACCTGGACGAACTGACGGTTCAGGTGGAGGGAACGGTCGACGCGGCTCTGGTGCGCGAGCAGCTCAAGAGCGCGCTCGGACTGACGGCACGCGTCGAGGTAGTCGCGGCCGGGTCCGTTCCGCGAAGCGAGGGCAAGGCTCTGCGGGTCGTCGACCGTCGCGGCGCGTAACCGCGGCGGATGATCCGCCGTTCATCCGACGGATGAGCGAGCAGACGGAACAGCGCGCGACGGAATCGGAAGGGTGGCCGTTTCCCTCGCGCGACGTGCTCCGCGAGCTCGAGCCGCCGGCGGTCATTTGGTCGCAGCCGGAGCCGGCTAGCTGGCCGACTCGTCCGACTGGTACAGGTTGAACGCGTTCCCTTCGGTGTCCTTGCAGTTGGCGAACCAGCCGATGTTGGGGATCGGCTGCTTGTCGGTCGCCTCGCCGCCGCTCGAGCGCACCTTGCCGATCGTGGCGTCGATGTCGTCGGTGTCGAAGTAGACGTCCAGCGTGCCCGGGTCGCCAGCATAGAGCCCGCCCCCCTGGTCCTCGCCGGTCTGAAACAGCCGGTAGTCCATCTCGGGCATCCCGGACGGAGAGATCTTCCATCCGAAGACTCCGCTCCAGAAGCCCTGCGCGCGATCGACGTCGGTCGCCTTGATCTCGACGTGCACCAACTTGCCTGCCATCGCTCCTCCCTTCGCCGGGTTATCGTCCCTCCGCCAGCTTCGAAAGGAGTCTATGCACAGGGTCGTCGTCCTCTATGAGAGCGAGCCGGACGCGGACGCGTACGCCGAGCACGCGGAGCTTTGCGCGCAGGTGCCGAACTCCGTCTTCCGGCACGGCAAGGTGACAGGCGCGCCGATGGGCGAGCCGGCTCACAGCTACTACGCCGAGTGGGAGTTCGCGGACGAGCAGGCGTTTCGGAACGCGGTCCGCAGCGACGAGTTCATGGCGACGGGCAAGGACGCGCGTGACCGCGGGCTGCCGCGGCTGACCGTCGAGTTCCTCGAGCTGGAGTAGCCGTGCCAGAGGTCGAGGTGAGCCGCGAGGGCGCGGTCCAGACGATCACGCTCAACCGGCCCGACAAGCTCAACGCGTTCACGCAGACGCTGCACGCGGAGCTGCACACGGCGCTCGAGCAGGCGCGCGACCCGGCTGTGCGTGCGGTCGTGATCACCGGAGCCGGCCGCGGCTTTTCGGCCGGGCAGGACCTGACGGCGTTCGGCGAGTCGGGGGACGTCGCGGCGATGCTCCGCGCGACATACCACGTGAACGTGCTCGCGATCCGCTCGCTCGAGAAGCCCGTCATCGCGGCAGTGAACGGAGTTTGCGCAGGAGCCGGGCTGTCGCTGGCGTGCGCCTGCGACCTCCGGATCGCGTCCGACGCTGCGTTCTTCGTCCCCGGCTTCGTGGGGATCGGCCTGATCCCCGACTCGGGCGGCACGTTCTTCCTCCAGCGGCTCCTCGGGACCCCGCGCGCCTTCGAGTGGATGACCTCGAACCGGCGGCTGACGGCGCCCGAGGCGCACGAGTGGGGTCTCGTCTCGGAGGTGGTGGAGGCAGACGCGTTCCCGGTGCGGCTGGCGGAGCGTGCGGCCGAGCTCGCCCTAGGCCCGACATCCGCGATCGCCGCGACGAAGCGGCTCTTCGACCAGGGGGCGACCGCAACGCTCGAGGAGCAGCTAGAGCGTGAGGCGGAGGCCCAGGCGAGGGCGGCGCGGACGGCGGACTTCCGCGAGGGCGTGGCCGCGTTCGGCGAGAAGCGCCCGCCGTCGTTCAGCGGGAGCTGAGCAGCTCAAGCACCTCGCCATCGTCGGGGAAGCGTCCGATCTCCTGCTTCGAGAAGATCGTCTCGCCGTCGGCGACGACGTCGTACTGGCTCTTCGCGCCCTCACGTGCGGTCGCGTCGTAGCCCTGCTCCGTCAACTCGGCCGCGAGACTCGCGGCCCGTTCGTCGTAGCCGCTTCAGACGGGGCAGTAGAGGATCTCGACCGTCACCGGACGGATCGTATTCGCGGCGGCCGGGTCTACGCGGCGGGCTGCAGGCGGGCGCGCACGCCGGCCTCGATCCGACTCGCCAGATCCGGCTGCTCCTGCTGGAACTGCCGGAACTCGGTCCCGAAGAGGACGAGGAGCCGGGACGGCGAGGTGGTCGTGACGGTCGCAGTGCGGACCCCGTCCCCGAGGATGGCGAGCTCGCCGAAGAAGTCGCCGGGCCCGAGCGTGTTCACCTCGACGCCGTCGATTGTGACGCTCGCGGTTCCGTCACTGAGAATGTAGAACGAATAGCCGGACGCGCCTTCGCCGGTCAGGTTCACGCCCGGGCTCACATCCTGCACCTCGAACCACGGCGCGATCTTTGTGAGCTCCTCCGGCTCGAGGTCGTCGAGAAGCGCGATGCCGGCGAGGTCCCATGTGGTGGCGTCGGGCACTGCGCCGCACCCTAACCACCTCGCCCGGGAGCTTCCAGGTTCGTCACCGGACTGTTACCGGCGCCCGATGCGATACTCGCGGGCATGGACGAGGACGATCTTCGGCGGCTCGAGGCGCTCGGCTCCAGGGTACCGTTTGCAGCCGGCAAGGTGTTGATCGAGCGCGGCAAACCCGGGACGGGCCTGTTCGTGCTGCTGGACGGGAAGATCGTCGTGGAAGCCCCTGAAGGCACGCGCCAGTTCGGCCCGGGCGCGGTGATCGGCGAGCGGGCACTCCTCTCGGCGGACGGAAAGCGGACAGCACGCGTTCTCGCCTTGACGGACGGCGTCGTGGTGGCCGTCGAGCGGGCGGAGA
>DASQCM010000222.1:0-9310 GCA_035634675.1 Gaiellaceae bacterium | reverse complement strand
TCGACGTTCTTCTCCGGCGACAGCCGCCCGACGTAGAGCACCTCCGGCGGTTGGGCGGGGACGCCCACCTGCTCCGGAACCCGCACGCCGTTCGGGATCACGACGACCTCCACTCCCACAGCGCGCACGCCCGCCGCCACGGTCTCCGACACGCAGATCGCCGCGGCGGCGGGGCGCAGGAGGAAACGCACGAGGCCCGGCCGCCGCCGGGCGAGCTCGACGTCGGAGAAGCTCCCCGCGGAGCCCGAGCCGTGCAGGGTGACGACGAACGGCTTGCCGCCGAAGCGCGCAACCGCCGCGGTCAGGAGCCAGTGGGCGTGGACGAGGTCGGCGCCGCGAGCAGCGCGCCGCAACGAGCGCAGCATCGAGACGAGCATGAGCGGCGCCGCCCACGGCCGGCGGCGCAGGTTCGCCGCCATCCCGCCGCCATACGCCAACCCATGGTCGTCGTACCCCGCCCCGGGCGCGAGTACGTCCACCTCCACCCCCCGCTCGCGCAGCCGCTCGACTGCGTCGGCGACGAAGCGGCCCGCGAACTCCGACTCGGTCCGCGGCCACGACGTCGTGAGGACGACAACCCGCACTAGCCGGCCGGCTCGCGCGCGCGCCTGCCGAAGACCACGGGCAGCGCGAGCACGAAGGCCAGGAAGGCGTAGAAGTAATAGAACTGGATCGTCAGGTAGAAGAAGTTGGCCACGATCGTCCCAACGAGCGCCGCCGTCATCCCGTAGGCGAGCGGGCGCACGCGAGCACCTGCGGGGTCGCCGAGCCGGTCGAGCAGCCGCCCGAGGTGCCTCGCCGCGTGCAGCCGCATGAAGACGTAACGGAGGAAGAGGATCCACAGGACGAGGCCGAGGAGCCCCGACTCGACGATGACCGCAACCCAGTACGAGTGCGCGCCGAAGTTCGCCTTCCCGGTCACGAACTCGTAGTAGACGGAGAAGTTGTTGTTGCCGAGGCCGAGCAACGGGTGCATGTGCAGGATCTGGCCGATGAAGTCGTAGACGGCGAAGTGCGCGCTCGTCGAGCGACCACTCGTCGAGAGGCGCTGGCCGATAAACGTCTCGAAGAAGTTGCTTCGTAGGTAGAGGACTCCGAGGAGCACGACGGCCAGCCCGCCGAGCGGATAGAGGAACTGCTTCGAGCGGAGGAAGCGCCGGTACGGCAAGACGAGCACGAGCGCGCCGGCGATCAGCCCGACGCCGCCGCTACGCGAGAAGGTCGCGATGTCCACGAGCAGCAGGAATGCGAGCACCACGGCCAGCGGCAGCTTGAGCCGATTTCCTCGTTCGAGCCGCAGGTAGAGGGGCGTGATGATGAGTAGGGGGATGATCAGCATCACCCCGAAGTGGTTCGGATCCCCGGTGAGCGCGTTGACGCGGTAGATGTTCTGCCCGCCGATGATCCCGAAGACGCTGATCCGGCTTGCACCCCCGGTGAGCGGCACGAGGACGAGGGTGTCGAGGTTGTGGCCGGCGAGCGCGGAGAGGAGCTCGAGAATCCCGTACACCGCGTTTGCGACGAAGCCGACCGTGAACCACCCGAGCGCGCGCAGGAAGAAGCGCTCGCCGCGCTGCGCCAGGTAGCCGATCGCGGCGACCAGGAACGCCCAGTGGATGACGAACTTGATCATCCCCTTCGTGAACTGAGTGAGGCCCTGCGTCGTCTCGATGTTCCAAAAGCCCGCGAGATAGACAAGTGCGAAGGCGGCGAAGAAGCCGAGCACGATCGCGCTCGTGCGGGGCAGCGGCCGCCGTTCGGTCGCGACGTACGCGATCAGGAAGAGGATCGTCGCGATGTCGTTGATCCCGATCTGGCTCGCGAAGCTCCAGTGCACCTTCTCGAAGGTCGCGACGAAGAGCGAGGCGAAAAAGAGGCCGGTGACGATCCGCTCCTGCACGCGCGGCACCGCCGGGGCGCGTGCGGCCGTGACGGCAGCCGTTGTCATGCGACGCTCCGGAGCACGTCGGCGAGCTCCTCCACCCGGCTGCCGCGCGACAGCCTCGCCCGCAACTCCGGCGAGAGCGGCGTGCCGTCGAGACGCCCTTCCTGCCACTGCCGATGGAGGTCGAGCAACGCGTCTCGCAGCCCCTCGACATCGTCGGAGGGAACGACGACTCCGGCACCGGCCTCCCGGACGAGCTGAGCGGCGGCGCCGTCGGGCGGGACTGCGGCCAGGATCGGCCGCTCCGCCGCGAGGTACTCGTAGATCTTCCCGGTCAGGACGTCCTTGCCCCGGCCACCGGATTCCGGGATCAAGAGCAACAGCACGTCGGAGTCGCGCTGGAGCTCGAGCGAGCGACGGCGGGAGACCTCGCCGAGCAGCTCGACTCGGTCGCCCAGGCCGAGCGCCTCGGCGTACTCCCGGTCGGCGACGCGGAAGTCGCCCGCAAACCGCACGACGACGTCGTCGAGGCCCGACTCCGCGAGCGCGCGGAGGAACGGCCTCGGGTCGCGCTTGCCGTGGAAGTGGCCGGCGTGCGTGATCCGGAGCCGGTCGCTCGTGTGATGCTCGAGGCTGGCGAAGTCGTCGAAGTCGCAGCCGTTGGCGATCGTGACGACCTTCCCCTTCGGCTCCAGCGCGCGCATCTCCTCGGCGATCGGCTCGGACGCCGCGACAATCGCGTCCGCCTGTGACGCAACGAGGCGTCCGACTCCACCGACCGTCGACTCCTTCACCCGCGCGAGCCGCGACTCGTAGCCGCGACGGTGCGGATGGGACGTCAGCGGGTCGCGAAGGTCGGCGACCCAGGCGGCGCCGGTTGTCCGCTTGACCGTTGCGCCGAGCAGGTGGAGCGACGGGGGCGGCGACGTCGTCAGCACCACGTCGATTCCCTCGCGGCGCACGAGACGGATGGCGAACGGGGTCGCGATCGTGCTCCAGGGGACGTTCTCGTCAGGGACGAGCAGCCTGCGCCCGAGCAGGGCGGCCTGCGTCCCCACGCGTGAGAGGCCCTGCTTGGCGACGAGCTGCTCGGACGGACGGCCTGAGCGCGGACCGACGTAGCGCACGCGATGGATCCATGCCTGGGTCGGCAGCTCGAGCTCGGCGTCCTCCGCTCCCGGCACGTCGGGGGCGAGCACGTGCGTCTCGATCCCGAGCGCCGGCAGGTGGCTCGCAAACTTGAGCGGCCGCTGCACGCCGCCCCCGCCGCCGGGCGGAAAGTGGCGCGTAACGAGTAGAACTTTCAACGGCGCAACGGTAACGGCGGCAGGTGCACCCGGAAGGCGACGAACCGCCCATCCTCGTACACCGGCTTCAGCCCCTGCCGCTCGATCGCCCGGAACCGCTCTGTGCGGGTGAGGACGACCCATTCGGCCCGCCAGGTACGCGGCACGGCAAGTGTCGGGTGCACCAGGAACCTCAGCACCGCGAGCTTGCGCTTGTGCAGCTCGTTCGGCCGCGTGTTCGCCGCGTGGGTGGGCGGCACGGCGACCACGTACACCGGGGCGTAGGCGGTCGCCCGGTAGCTGGTTCCCAGGTCGGCGAGGACGACCGAGCGGGGCGGCACGTCCTGCTGGAGGAAGCGGATCAGTCCCGGCGTCAGCGCCTGCGGATCGCGCGAGGTCTGGGACCCCCAGTTCGAGACGCCGTGCACGACCACGGGCAACACGAAGAGGAACACGGCGAGCGCCGCCACGCCTCCCCGCTGGCCGCGTGGTACGGCAAGCACCGAGTCGCGGCGAAGCCAGGTGAGGACCCCTCCCACCACGAGCGCCGCCAGGCCGCCGTACAGCGCGATCCAGACAACCCAACTCGGCTCCGTGCGGGCGGCACGCAGGCCGAAGTCGCCGGAGTAGGCGACCTGGAGCCAGATGCCGCCGACGAGCCCGCCCAGCAGAGCAAGCGCGCGCGAGTAGCGGCTGACGACCGCCGCTCCCCCGGCGAGGGCCACCGCGAAGGGGATGAAGCCCGCCGCACGCCGCGACTGCGACAACGAGACCGCGTCGGAGAAGTGCGGGAAGATGAGCGGCGACAGCTCGATCGCGAGCACGGCGACGGTGCCGCCCAGGACGAGCGCGCTCCAGCGCCGCCGCCGCGCGAGCAGCGCGAGCGGAACGAGCAGAAGCGCCGCGACCGCGACCGATCCGTTCCGGTCGATGCGTCCCGGGGCAAGGGCGTAGCGCGAGAGCGAGTGGACGATCAGGTCGTGGTGGTAATGGTGGAGGTTGGCCTTGAGCTGGTGCGGCCCCGGCGAGACCGGGATCGTCTGCTGCACGACCGGCTCCAGCCAGAGGAAGGCGAGTGCCATCGGCAACCCGAAGACGGCGAACCCGAGCACGCCCCGCCGCAGGTCGGCGCCGCGGGTCAGGAGTGCGCGCGCGAGGACGTAGCCGCCCAATGGAATCGCGAGGAACAGCGCGTACGTCGGGTGGACGAGCGCCAGCGACAGCGAGGCCGCGCCGAGCATCACTCCGACTGGCCAGGCGGGCTTGCGGACGAAGCCGAAGAAGAGCGCGACCGCGGCGGGCAGCAGGAGCTGTGTGGCGACCGTGGACGGCTCCCACAGGAACGGGTAGACGCCGGCGTGACCCGGAGCGAAGCACTTGATCGCGACCTGCCCGAAAACCACGGCCGCCGCGATTCCGGCCGAGCGGAAGATCGCCCAGCCCATCTCGAAGACGAGCACCAGCGCGAGCGGCGCGAGCAGGCTAGCCTCGTGCATCCCGACGCTCGTCGGATCCACCCCCGCGAGCCGCGCGATCAGCGCCAGCCACGCATGCCAGAGCGGGAACGCATAACCGGGATGAAGGCCGCCGTGCGCGAACTCGCCCACGTTGTGCAGCGAGAGCGACGAGAGCGCGTCGAGCTTCCGGACCCGGCCGAGGTGGAAGAAGGCGTCGCCGGTGAAGGCGCCCTGCGCGAACCAGAGGCCGGCGCCGAGGCCGAGGCCGGCGAGCGCGAGCGTGCCGCGCACGAGCCTTGCCGTCCCGGGCAGGCGCACGCCCGGCAGCTCGAGCCCGCGGAGTGACCAGCCGAGAGCGATCCCACCAGCGGCGAGCACGAAGACGAGAGTCGCATCGAGCGACGCGCCGAGGGCGAGTGTCAGCGCGAGCCCGGCGCCCACGAGTGTGAGCGACGCGGCAAATGCGGAGGCGGCGTTCCGCTGGCCCAGGCAGCGGGCGACGAAAACGCCGGGCAGGAGCAGGACGATCGTCGCCGCAGCCAGCCGCAGCCAGAGCCCGAATCCCGTTTCCGGCAGCAGCCGCGAGATGCCGAGCAGCGCAGCCGCGGCGGCCGGGCCGACGAGCCGCCACAGCGAGTCGGCGGGAACCTCCGCAGGCCTTCTCGCCTCTGCGACGGCGGGAAGCGCGAACCAGTTCATCGCGCGGCTCCCGCCCGCCCCCGCCTCTGGCCGCGCGTCGGCGGCTTCGCCGCCGACGTTTGCAGCACGGGGACCGGCCGCGTGCGCAGCCCCTCCCACGCGAGGATGGCCGCGCCCGGCAGCGCGACAGCAACCGTGACGACGAAGAAGAGGAACCCGGCCGAGAAAGCCTGGTCGGCCGAGACGCCGAGCGCGCCGAGGAAGCTCACGAAGAACGACTCCCGCACGGCGAGCCCGTTGACCGTGAACGGGACGAGCATCACGAGGAAGAGCAGCGGCCCCATCACGTAGTACGGGCGCGGCGAGAGGTCGACGCCGACCGCCTTCCCGGCGCTCCAGATCGCGAGCACGCGAGCCGCCTGGACCACGAGCGTGAGCGCAAAGGCCCAGAAGAGCACCCGCCGCCGCTCCCGATAGGAGTGGAGCGCGAGATAGACCTCCCGCACCGGCGCCTCGATCCGGAGCCGGTGGAGCAGCGGCCGAAGCCGGTGCAGCAACGGATGCAGCCTGGTCGAGAAGAGCACGAAGAAGGCGGCCACGCTGAGTACGACGAACGCGAGCTCGACCCAGACGTAACCGCCGACCGAGTAGTGACCGAGGGCGAGCCCCAGACCGACCGCGGCCAGGACGAGCGTCGCGACGCCGCCGAGCGCGCGCTCGAGCAGCACGGTGCCGGCCACCGACCCGCGGACACCGGGATGGCGGCGCGTCGTCTCGTAGATCCGCGACGCGTCGCCGCCGAGCGAGGTCGGAAGCACCTGCGCGGCGCCGTAGGAGACGAAGGTCGTCCGCACGAGCCAGCCGAGGCGCTCGTGCACGCCGCTCGCCGCGAGGAGGTAGCGCCAGCGCCAGGCGAGCGGCCACACGGAGAGGATCCAGATCGCGAACGCCGCGAGCCACCAGCCGACGCTCGCATTCGCGAGCACGTGCGCCGTCTGCCGGATGTCGATCTTCCAGACGATGTAGGCGGTGGCGAGGCCGGTGACGAGGAGCGTCGCGGCGGCGCGGAGCGTGCGGGGACGTCTCATGCGGGAACCTTCAAAGCCGCATGCGAGTGTAGTGGGGGCACCCGAAGTACCATCGCCCCCGTGCCCGATCCTCGCACCCAAATCGTCGCCGAGGGCTACGACGCGATGGGCGAGACGTTCGCCGAATGGCGAAAGGGATTCGTCGGCGACCCGCGCCGCGAATGGGAGGACGACCTCGTGGGGCGACTTGAGGTCGGTGCTCGCGTACTCGATCTCGGCTGCGGCGGCGGCTCGCCTGAGACGGACCGGCTCGCGAGGCGCTTCATGGTGACCGGGGTGGACATCTCGCCGCTCCAGGTGGAGCGGGCGCGCGCCGCAATCCCGGAGGCCGCGTTCCTCTGCGCCGACTTCACCGAGCTCGACCTCCCGGCCGGCTCGTTCGACGCCGTCACCTCCTTTGTCGCCTTCAACCACGTGCCTCGCGAACTGCTCGCACCCCTGCTGGAGCGCATCCACGGCTGGCTCGTCCCGGGCGGTTGGCTCCTCACCGCCTTCGGGGCGTCCGACAACGCGGGCTGGACGGGCGAGTGGCTCGGGGCCCGGACCTTCTTCTCGGGTTTCCCGCCAGAGGTCAACTCACGTCTCGTCTGCGAGGCCGGATTCGCCATCGAGCGGGACGAGGTCGTCGTCTATGACTCGACCGACGGCGCGGAGCGGTTCCAGTGGGTGCTCGCATGCGCGTGACGACGATCCTCGTCACTGCCTGCGGCGCGCCCGGGGCGGCCCGGCTGCTGCGGGCACTGCGGGACAACGGCGAGCGGCCGGTGCGGCTCGTCGGCGTCGACATGTCCGAGCGGGCGATCGGCCGGCACATCTGCGACGAGTTCCACCTCGTCCCGCCCGGCGCGGATCCGTCATTCCCCGACGCGCTGCTGGATCTCGTCGAGCAGGAAGGCGTCGACGTCGTCCTGCCGGAGTCCTCGCACGACCTGCACCATCTCGCGCTGCGGCGTGACGAGTTCCCGGTGCCGGTCATGGTCTGCGGCCCGGACGCGGAGCGCCGCTCGAACGACAAGGCCGAGACGTTCGAGGCGCTCCATCGGATCGGCGTCGGCGCGCCGGAGTTCCGCCGCGTGACCGGCGCGGCCGGCGTGGAGGCGGCAGCACGCGAGCTCGGCTACCCGGACAACCCGGTCTGCTTCAAGCCGGCCTTTTCATCCGGCTCACGGGGCTTCCGCGTGCTCGACCCGAGCGTCGACCGGACGCACCAGCTCCTCTACGAGCGCCCGGGTGCGCTCGCCATGCGCCTCGAGGAGGCGGTCGAGCTGCTGCCGGACGACGGCCTCGACCTGCTCGTGATGGAGTTCCTCATCGAATCCGAGCGCACGGTGGACGGGATCGCCGACGGCAGCAGAATCGTCCTCCAGGCGACGCGGACGCGCGAGTCGGTGCGCTGCGGCCTCGGCATGTACTTCGTCACGCTCGACGCACCTGAGCTCGTCGAGGCGTCGGCGCGCGTTGTCGAGGAGTTCGAGCTGGAATGGTTCTTCAGCATCCAGTTCATGGGCGAGAAGGTGATCGAGATCAACCCGCGCATCTCGACGATGATGATCCAGGAGGACTTCAACCTCCCCTGGCTCGCGGTCAAGCGGGCGTTGGGTGAGGCGTCCGACGACGAGCTGCAGGCAGTGCAGGGAAACGTGCGGCCCGGTCACACCGTGCTTCGTTTCTTCGACCAGGTGGAATTCGACCCAGCGTGACGGACTGGAGGTCCCTCCACGAGACGCTCGCGGCCGCTTGCGAGGAGCCGAACGACGAGACGGCCGAGCAGGCGGTGTGGGCTGCGGAACTCGTAGCCTCGACGGCAGGCGAGCCGCCCGACGACCTGTCGCCCGAGGATCGGGAGTGGGCAGAGATGCACGGAATCCCGCCCGCCGAGCTCGTCGAGCTCGCCTGCCGCTCGATGAAGTGCGTCGCGGCGCTGTCCGACGAGTGGCACAACCGGCTGAACGACCTCCGCTTCCGTCTGGGGGACGTCGCGGCGGCCTAGAGCGTCAGCTCGAAGAAGAGGACGCCTTCGATCGGATTGTCGTTGTAGCGGTCGATCCGACAAAACCCGAGCGACTCGTAGAGCGCTCGCGCCGCGTCCATTGTCGGCAGCGTGTCGAGCCGCATGACCACGTAGCCGAGCTCACGGGCTTTCGCCATCGACGCCTCGACCAGAGCCCGCCCCGTGCCCGACCCCCGCCCGGTGGGCCGGACGTAGAGCCGCTTCATCTCGCACGCCCCGTCCGCCAGCGGCTTGAGCGCGACGCAGCCCACGGCTTCGCCCTCCCGGCTCGCGACGAGCAGGGCGTCGTAGTTACCGGGCAGCGCGGCGAGCTCCGCCTCGAGATCGGTGAAACAGCCCTGTGGCCCGAGCCAGGCCGCGTACTCGCGTAAGAGCTCGCGGAGGACGTCAACGTCTCCGTCACCCGCGTCGGAGATCAGCGGAGCGCCCGCAGCTCCTCCACGTCGGTCGGGCTCGGCTCCCAGGCGCCCGCCGCCACGTTCGCCCGCACCTGCTCTGGCTTCGTGGCGCCCGCGATCACCGAGGTCACGGCCGGCATGGCGAGCAGGCCACCAATCGTCACGTCGAGCAAGTCGATGCTGCGCTCGTCCGCGTAGCGCTGGAGCGCTTCGAGACCGTCCCACCGCTCGTCCGGAATCGTGCGGCCGGCGAGCCGTCCCTCCGTCGCCTGCTCGCCGCGACGGTACTTGCCGGTGAGCAGGCCGCTCGCGAGCGGGAAGTACGGGAGGAAGCCGATCTCGAGCTTCTCGCAGGTCGTCAGGATCTCGGCCTCGGCGTCCCGGTCGACGAGCGAGTACTCGTTCTGCGCCGAGACAAAGCGGTGGAAGCCGGCACCCCGCGAGATCTCCTCGGCGGCCTCGATCTGCGCGGCGGAGAAGTTCGAGGAGCCGATCCAGCGGACCTTCCCGTCGGCGACAAGGTCGTTGAGCGCACCGAGCGTCTCC
>DASQCM010000221.1:0-6421 GCA_035634675.1 Gaiellaceae bacterium | reverse complement strand
GGCCTGTCGGTGCTCGAGTACTTCATCTCGACCCACGGCGCCCGCAAGGGCCTCGCCGACACGGCGCTGCGCACCGCCGACTCGGGCTACCTGACGCGGCGTCTCGTCGACGTCTCGCAGGACGTGATCATCCGCGAGGAGGACTGCAAGACGAAGGAGTTCGTCGAGCTGCCTCTCTTCCTGCCGGACGGGCTGAACAAGTCCGTCGCCGGCCGGATCGTGGCGGAGGACGTCCACAAGCCGCTCGCGAGCGGCAAGCCGGGCAAGACGGTCGTCGCCAAGAAGGGCGAGGAGATCACGATGCCGCGGCTGCGGGAGATCGTCGAGGAGCTCGGCGAGGTCGCCGAGGAGTTCTCGGTTCCGGTCAGGTCGGTCCTGAAGTGCAAGGCCGACACCGGCGTGTGCCGCAAGTGCTACGGCACGTTCCTCGCCACCGGCGAGCTGTCGGAGATCGGCGACGCGGTCGGGATCATCGCCGCGCAGTCGATCGGCGAGCCGGGCACCCAGCTCACGATGCGGACGTTCCACACCGGCGGCGTCGCCGGCGCGGACATCACGCACGGCCTCCCGCGCGTCGTCGAGATCTTCGAGGCGCGGAACCCGAAGGGCGCCGCGGCGCTCGCCGAGGTGACGGGCACCGTCGCGCTCGAGGAGACCGAGCGTCAGCTCCGCATCACGATCGTCCCCGACAGCGGCAACGAGGACGACGAGTACTCGATCCTCGTTCCGCGCCGGACGCGGCTGTCGGTCGTGCACGGCGAGCACGTCGAGGCGGGCGACCCGCTCCACGAGGGATCGCTCAACCCGTCCGATCTCCTGCGCCTCAAGGGCTACACGGAGACCGAGCTGTACCTCGTAGGCGAGGTGCAGAAGGTCTACAAGTCACAGGGCGTCGAGATCCACGACAAGCACATCGAGCTGATCGTCCGGCAGATGCTGAAGAAGGTGCGCGTCGAGAACAACGGCGACGCCGAGCTCCTGCCCGGCCAGCTGGTCGACAAGATCGTGCTCGAGCGGGAGAACGCCCGCGTGAAGAAGGAGAAGAAGGAGCAGGCGACGTCGGAGCCGCTGATCCTCGGGATCACGAAGGCGTCGCTCGCCACCGAGTCCTTCCTCTCGGCCGCCTCGTTCCAGGAGACGACGAAGGTGCTGACCGACGCGGCGATCGAGGGCAAGGTCGACCGCCTGCTCGGGCTGAAGGAGAACGTCATCATCGGGAAGCTGATCCCGGCGGCGACCGGCCTGAAGCGGTACCGGACGATCGAGATCGGCCCCTCGGACAGGGTGCCGGCGAGCGCGCTCACCCGGCCGCAGACCGAGGAGCAGCTCCTCGCTGCGCTCGAGGAGATCGGCAGCGACGGCTCCGACGCGCTTGCCGGGCTCGGTCTCGATTTCGGCAGCACGACCGAGACTGGGCTCAGCGACGAGCCGGGGCAGCCGCCCTCGGATCTCGAGGCCGAAGAGGTCCCGGAGGTCGATTCGCCGCTCGACGACTGAGTAAGGTCGGCGTCAGCTAGAGCAAGGAGGGGCGGCCGAGTGCCGCCCCTTCTGCTACACAGGGCCGGGTCGTGGGGAAGCTCTCTGTCGTTTTCGTGGTCGCCGCTCTGGCGTGCCTGCTGGCGGCAAGCCGCGCATCCTCGAACCCCGTCTTCGCCGGCCAGTGCGGGATCGCCGCCCAGCAGACCGTCTGGGGCGAGTACGGCTGGCCGACGATGCTGCCGGTCCTCGCCCACCGGGGGACGCTGCTCGCCGTCACGAACAACCCCGGCAAGGACTACCCGGCCGAGGCACGGTCGCGCGGGGCTGCGACCTACGGGTTCGACCTGCACCTCAACATGAAAGTCGGGACGCCGGCCGCACCGGCCGACCCGGCCACGATCGAGGCGGCCGCGCAGAAGCAGTACCAGACGACGGTGACCCGCACCGGCGGCTGCACGACGCCGCTCCTCGTCGAGAACGAGCTGTTCGGCGCCGGGACCTCGACTCCGTGGACCACCGCGACCGCGCAGTACCGGGCCAATGTCCTCGCCTACTTGCAGGACCTCGCCGCGCTCGGGGCGCATCCCGTCCTCCTGATCAACAAGGCGCCGTTCACGGCCAGCAGCGACGCGGTTGCGTGGTGGCTGGCCGTTTCGAAGGTGGCGGACATCGTCCGTGAGGTCTATCTGCCGGCGACGAAGGTCTGGCCGCTCGGGCCAATCCTCGGCAACAGACTCCTGCGCGAGAGCTACCGGAACGCAATGGAGGCGTTCACCTCGATCGGGATCCCGGCCAATCGGCTCGGCCTCATGCTCAGCTTCCTCAGTCAGAAGGGGGTGGGCGGCCGCAACGCCCTGCAGCCGGCCTCGGCCTGGTTCCAGGTCGTTAAGTGGGAAGCGCTCTCGGTGAAGGAGGTCGCGGCCGAGCTCAAGCTCGGGTCGGTCTTCTCCTGGGGCTGGCAGCAGTGGAACGCGGCGGAGCAGGATCCGGACAAGCCCAAGGCGGCTTGCGTTTGGCTCTGGGCGCGGACGCCCAGGCTCTGCAACGCACCGAGGTTCGTCGGGAAGACCTTCGACCGATCCGTCACCGACGGACAGATCCGGCTCGCGCGCGGCACGGTCTGCAGAGCTCAGGGGCTCGGGAGTATCGGCGCCCGCAAGATCGGCCAGCTTCTCGCGTTGACCGGTGACCGGGACGCCGCGCTTAGCGCCCTGTTCGAGCGACTGGTCGAGGTCAAGGAGCGGGGCGTGTCGCGGCACGCGCTGCTGGCGGCCGAGCGAGAGGTTGTGGCGGTTTCCTTCGGCGGCAAGCGCAGCGCCTATGTCGCCGCGCTCCGGCAGGCGCACGCGACTGTCTCGATCGCGCGCTCGGTGCTCGCCGACGAGCTCCGCCGGGCACAGCTCGAGCAGCAGCGGTACGCGGCGCCGCCGAGCGGGACGGAGGTGGCGGCGTTCTATGCCGCGTACCCGGACCTGCTCGTCCGGCGCGTTCGCGTCTCGCCGGCCGCGCCGTGGCTGGCTACGCGGAGCGTCGGGTACGCGCTCGCTGAGGCTGCGCCGCAGCGGCTCTTCACCCTGCCGACCGGGAAGACGGCACACCTCGCGACGCTGCTCGGGACGTTCGCCGTCAAGCCGCTGGGGCCGTCGCAGCCGCTCGGCGCGCTGCCGGTGCAGACCGTGCGTACGGCGATCGTGGCGGCGCTGCGCGGCTTCGAGCGAGCCCAGGCCTACGAGCAGTGGACGATTGCGCGGCAGAACGTCGTCCTCAACCAGACGATCTGCCTCCACGACGAGCTGCCGCAGCCGGCGGCGATCGACCTCACCGAGTACCTGCCCTTCCTGAGGATCCAGTAGCTCCGGCGGTCGCAAGGCATAGCCTTGCGGGATGCTCGAGAAGCTGTGGGGCAACATCCCGGTCAGCCCCGAGACGAAGGGAATGCGCGTCGTGGGCGCGGTCGGCAAGCGCTGGCTGCACGTCGTAGCGCGCTACGCGCCGCTCCCGCCGGCCGCTCGCGCTTCGCTGCACCGCCGGCGCGGCGTGCACATCGGCGAGCGCGTCTTCATCGGCACGGAGGTCTTCATCGACGACGCCGTCCCCTCGTCGGTGACCCTCGAGGACGACGTGACGGTGATCGCGCAGACCACGATCCTCGGTCACACGTACTACCCGCACCACTTCCACGGCTTGCTCGGCGACGAGGAAACGAGGTCCCGGTTGCGGACGACGGTCCGGCAGGGCGCCTACCTCGGCCTCCGCAGCACCATTCTTGCCGGGGTGACCGTCGGCGAGTACGCGATCGTCGGCGCGGGGAGCGTAGTCACGGCGGACGTGCCGCCGTACGCGATGGTCGCAGGCGTCCCGGCCCGCGTCGTCCGTGAGTTCGGGCCGGACGACGTGCAGCGCCAGGCCAACTAGCTAGTCTGCGGCCGCGAGGCCTCCCTTGCCCTCGTTCTTGCCGTTGTGCTTCGCCTCGTACAGCGACTCGTCGGCCCGCTCGAAGAAGGTGGTGGGGCTGTCGTTCGGCTGCAGGTCGGCCACACCGGCCGAGACCCGGACGCGGCCCGCGCGCGCGATCGGCTGCGACGAGACCGCCGACTGGATCCGGCCAACGAGCTGCCGCGCCTGTCCGACCTCGATCTCCGGCACGATCACGGCGAGCTCGTCGCCGCCCACGCGACACGGGATGTCGGCCGAGCGCACGACCTGCCGGATGCGGCTCCCGATCTCCGCGAGCACGGCGTCGCCCGCCAGGTGGCCGATCCGGTCGTTGATCTCCTTGAAGCCGTCGACGTCCACGAGCACGAGCGAGAGCCGCCGCTGGTAGCGCTGCGCGCGGTCGACCTCGCGCGCAAGCGTCTCGTGGAAGAAGCGCCGGTTGTGGAGGCCCGTCAGCGCATCGAGGTCGGCGAGCCGGCGCGCTTCCCGGAAGCGGCGGGCGTTCTCGATCGCCGGGGCCACGCGCTCCGCGAGCTCCTCGAGCCGGCGGCGGTCATCTTCGCCGAAGCGGGTCTCCGGGTCGCGCGAGAAAACGCCGAGCCAGCCGATCCTGCCGCCGCGCGTGACGAGCGGCACGCCGAGCGCCTCGAGCACGGCTCCGGCCTCTTCCTCGTCCGAATAGAAATACGAGAGCTCGACGGCGCGCGGGTCCCGGCGGTCGGGCGCGCCGGTGAAGATCCGGACGGCTCCCTCGGCGCCGAAGCCGACCGAGCCGAGCAGCCGCTCCTCCTCGTCTCCCGTCGGCTCGAGCTCGACGACCGCGGCGTCGACCCGCGGCAGCGCGGACGCGGCCTCCAGCGTGGAGCCGAGCGCCTCGTCGAGGTCGATGGTCGTGCCGATCTGGGCCAGGAAGCGGCTGCGCCGAGTCTCCTCCTCCGCGCGCCGCACCGCGCTCGTCAGCTCCTGCGTGAGCTCGTCGAGCCGTGCCTCGAGCGTCTCCATGGTCGCGGCCACCTGCTCTTCGACCTCCCGGGAAGTCCGGCTGCGCAGCCGGAGCAGTAGCACGAGAGCGACGACGGCGACGACGCCGAGCGCCACGGCGAGGACTATGACCAGGGTGTGCATGATTTCGGAGCCGCAGATTCCGGGATTTGAGTGGGCAAACTCTAGGTTCGGCCCCGGGTGGGGCTACTAGCCGATTTGGCGGGTTTCCGCCCGATTGGCGGGGTTGGCGCGGGTTCGCTACCATGCCGAAGGCCGGTTGGCCGGGGCGTTTTGCCCGTGCCGACCGTCTCTTTGTGAGAGGGATCGAGAAGAAGGACTCATGCCGACCGTAAATCAACTCGTGCGCAAGGGCCGCAAGGCCTCGAAGGCGAAGGTGAAGACACCTGCGCTCGCCGGCGCTCCGCAGAAGCGGGGTGTCTGTACGCGCGTCATGACCCAGACGCCGAAGAAGCCGAACTCGGCTCTGCGCAAGGTCGCCCGTGTCCGTCTCACGAATGGCGCGGAGGTCGGCGCCTACATTCCCGGCGAGGGCCACAACCTCCAGGAGCACTCAGTCGTGCTTGTCCGGGGAGGCCGGGTCAAGGACCTCCCGGGCTACCGCTACAAGGTCATCCGCGCCGCGCTCGACACCGGCGGCGTGGCCGACCGGAAGCAGGCGCGCTCGAAGTACGGCGCGAAGCGAGGCTCGTAATGCCGCGCCGCGCGGAGGTCCAGGTCCGGGAGGTCGAGTCCGACGCCGTCTACGGCTCGGCGCTCGTCACACAGGTGATCAACAAGGTCATGCTCGACGGCAAGAAGTCGATCGCCGAGCAGATCGTGTACGGCGCGCTCGAGACCGTGGGAACGAAGACCGGCCGCCCGCCGGTCGAGGTGCTCGAGCAGGCCGTGAAGACGGTCACGCCGGTGCTCGAGGTTCGCAGCCGCCGCGTCGGTGGCGCGAACTACCAGGTGCCGGTCGAGGTGCCGCAGCGGCGCGCCCGCACCCTCGCCGTGCGCTGGCTCGTCACGTTCGCACGCGAGCGGCGCGAGAAGGGCATGTCGGAAAAGCTCGCCAACGAGATTCTCGACGCGCTGAATCAGCAGGGCGGCGCGTTCAAGCGAAAGGACGACGTCTACCGGATGGCGCAGGCGAACAAGGCCTTCGCGCACTACCGCTGGTAGGACGGAACAGGAAGGAAGACTTGAGCACGAAGGTGACAGAACAAGTGGTCGCGCTCGACCGCGTCCGCAACATCGGGATCATGGCCCACATCGACGCCGGCAAGACGACGACGACCGAGCGGATCCTCTACTACACCGGCCGCACCCACAAGATGGGTGAGGTCCACGAGGGCGCCGCGACGATGGACTGGATGGCCCAGGAGCAGGAGCGCGGTATCACGATCACGTCGGCCGCCACGACGGCGTTCTGGCGCGACTATCGGATCAACATCATCGACACGCCCGGGCACGTGGACTTTACGGTCGAGGTGGAGCGCAGCCTGCGCGTCCTCGACGGCGC
>DASQCM010000220.1:0-2788 GCA_035634675.1 Gaiellaceae bacterium | reverse complement strand
GGGGTTTCCCCGCGAACAGACCCGAGTAAAGTCAGAGTTCGCCCAACCCCGGGGGGTTTTCTTGGCGACTCACGTCGAACGCGAATTTCTGGTCGAAGCCGAGCGGCAGTTCGCCGAGGATCTCGAGCGGCTACGGCTGCTGCTCGAGGCGTCCTCGACGCTCCTCGGCTCCCTCGACGTCGACGCGATGCTGCCGCAGGTGCTCGACCTCGCCGCCCGCACGCTCGCGGCGGACGCCTACGCCTTGTGGCAGTACGACCCGACGACCGAGACGTGGCGGGTCGGCGCGCATGCGGGGCTCTCGGACGGCTACGTCGACACCGCGATGGCGGCGATTCGCGGGAACACGGCCGCCGTGTCGCTCGACGCGCCGATCGTCGCCGAAGAAATCGCGACCACCGATTGGCTCACGCCGGAGCACCGCAAGGCCCATGCCGACGAAGGAACCCATTCGATGATGGCGCTCCCGCTCAACTACCGGGAACAGGTTCTCGGAACGCTCACCTTCTACTACCGGAGCCCACGCACGTTCACCGAAGCGGAGAAGAGCTCCGCATCGCTGCTCGCAAACCTCGCGGCGGCGGCGATCGGGACCGCCGGGCTCTACCAGGACCAAAGGCAGCGGGCCGAGGACCAGAGATTCGTCGCAGAGGCGAGCGAGCTGCTCGCGTCGTCGCTCGACTACGAGCTGACGCTCGCCAATCTCGCCAAGCTCGCCGTCCCGCACTTCGCCGACTGGTGCACGATCGACGTGGTCGGAGACGAAGGGTCGATCGAACGTCTCACCGTCGCGCATGTCGACCCCGGAAAAGTGCAGTGGGCCCACGAGCTCGCCGAGAAGTACCCGCCGGACCCCCAAGCCCCGTACGGCGTTCCGAACGTCATCCGGACCGGACAGCCCGAGCTGCTCGCGGAGATTCCGGCGGAGCTGCTGCGTGAAGCGACCGCGGACACTCCCGAGCTCCTGGAGACCCTCGAGGAGCTGGGTCTCAAATCCTCCATGTGTGTGCCGCTCATCGCCCGGCAGCGCGCGCTCGGCGCGATCACCTTCGTCTCGGCGGAAAGCGGCCGCCGCTACAGCGAGGCCGACCTGGCGACGGCTCAGGACCTCGCTCGTCGCGCGGCGATCTCGATCGACAATGCGCGGCTCTTCCGCGACGCCCAGGCCTCACGGCAGCACGCGCAGGAATCGCTGGCTGTCGTCGACGCCGTCTTCGCCGCCGCACCGGTCGGCCTCGCCTTCATGGACACGAACTTCCGTTACGTTCGTGTGAACCAGGCCCTCGCCGCCCTGAACGGCCTACCGGTCGAAGAACACTTCGGCCGGACTCTCCGCGAGGTGCTCGGAGACACGCTGGCCGACGAGATCGAGCCCCTTCACACCCAGGTCCTCGAGACGAGCGAGCCGATCCTCGATCTCCACGTCCAGCGCGCACTGCCGGGGAACCCAACCGAGACTCGTAGCTGGCTCGTCAGCTACTACCCGGTCTTCGACGTCGGCGACCACAAGATGGGGGTCGGCGTTGTCATCACCGACGTCTCCGAACGCGAGCAGGCGCGCGCCGCCGCCGAGCGGACTGGGGCGCGGCTGTCGGTGCTCGCGGAAGCGAGCCAGACGCTTGCCTCGTCGCTCGACTACGAGTCGACGCTCGCGAGCCTCGCCTCGCTCCTCGTGCCGCGGTTCGCGGATTGGTACGCAGTCGACATCCTCGACGACGACGGGCGCTTCCGCCGCCTAGCAGTCGTTCACAAGGATCCCGCGAAGGCCGTCTGGGCCGACAAGTCGCGCGACCTCTATCCACCGGACCTGGAGGAAGCCGAGGGAACGGGCCGCGCAGCCCGGACCGGCGACGCGGTGCTGTACCGAACGATCTCCGACGAGCTGCTCGCCACGTCGACGAAGGATCCCGCGCACTACGAGATCCTGCACGAGCTCGGGATGGCGTCGGCGATGGTCGTGCCACTCACCGCCGCAGGTCGCACGTTCGGTGGGCTGATGCTCGTCTCTGCCGACCCGGAACGTCTCTACAACGAGGACGACCTCGAATTCGCCAAGCACCTCGGCCGCCGCGCCGCGGTCGCCGTCGACAACGCGCGGCTCTATCGGGCCGCCGAGGAACGGGCACAGGCGGCGATCGTCGTCGAGCACGTGGCCGACGGAGTGCTGCTGGTCGATCTCGCCGGAATCATCCGCCTCTGGAACCCAGCCGCCGAACAGATCACCGGGCTCACGGCTGTCGAGACCGTCGGCAAGAGCGCAACCCAGGTCTTCTCCGGCTGGGACCACATCACCCAGCTGCTTGACAGCGCGGGGCTGCGGCCTCAGACCCAACCGGTCGAGATCAACGAGCGCGAGCTCTGGCTCTCGATCACCCGGGTCGGGTTCGAAAGCGGAACGGTCTTCGCCTTCCGCGACCTCACGTCCGAGCGGGCTGTCGAGGCCTTGAAGTCGGACTTCGTCTCGACCGTCTCGCACGAGCTGCGCACGCCGCTGGCGGCGATCTACGGCGCCGCTCTGACACTCAGGCGCGAGGACGTGCAGCTCAGCGAGCCGCAGCGCAGCGGCCTGCTCGAGGTGATCGCGAGTGAGTCCGACCGGCTGGCGCGGATCGTCAACGACATCCTCTGGGCGAGCAGGCTCGAATCAGGGATCATGCAGACGACGATCGAGACGTGCGACGGGGTCGAGCTGGCGCGCAGCGTGATCGCCACCGCAGAGCACTACATTCCGCCGGGGATCAAGCTCGAGCTCAAAGCGCCGAGGAAGACCCCGCTGATCGCCGCGGAT
>DASQCM010000219.1:0-10582 GCA_035634675.1 Gaiellaceae bacterium | reverse complement strand
GAACGTCGACGTGCACGACTACGAGCAGGTGGTCTTCTACGCCGGCGCGAACGTCGACCCGAAGCGGGATGTGCTCCTCTCCGAAGGGCCGCTCGACCATCTCGACCACGCCCCCGAGCGCCAGTTCTTCGGAGGCAAGCTCGGCATCGACGCGACGGCGAAGTGGCCGGAGGAGGGAGCGCGGCCCTGGCCCGGGGAGATCGAGATGAGCCCCGAGGTCAAGGAGCGCGTCACCCGGCGCTGGTCCGAGTACGGGCTGTAGCTACTCCAGCCGGATCCGAGGATCCAGCCACGCATACGCGACGTCGACGACGAGGTTGAAGACGATCACCGCGATCGTCGCGAAGACGACGATCCCGACGACGAGCGGCAGGTCGTTGTTCTGGGCCGCGGTGACAAGCTCGGACCCCAGGCCGTGGAGATTGAAGACGCTCTCGGTGAACACGGCGCCGCCGAGCGCCAGGCCCAGGTCCATGCCGAGGATGGTCACGACCGGCAGCAGGCTGTTGCGCAGCACGTGGTGAGCCAGCACCTGCCGCCCCGGGGCGCCCTTGGCGCGCGCCGTGCGCACGTAGTCCTCGGACATCGTCTCGAGCACGCTCGCGCGGATCAGCCGGACGTAGAGCGCGGCGAAGAGGAACATGAACGTCACCCACGGCAGAATCAGGTGGTACGCCCACGGGCCTGGTCCGGAACAGCCCCCGACCTCGTGGCTGGGGAAGAAGTTGCAGTAGCCGGCGATCGGAGTCCACCCCAGCTTGAAGCCGAAGACGTACGCAAGGATGAGGCCGATCCAGACCGCCGGCGCTGAGACGCCGACGAGGACGAACCCCATCGCGGCGCGGTCGAGCAGCGAGCGAGGGCGCAGCGCGGAGAGGATCCCGATCGGAATCGAGACTGCGAGCCAGAGCACTGCGCCGCCGAACACGAGCGAGGCCGTTACCGGCGCGTCCTGGCCGACGATCCAGCGGACCGACGTCCCGTTGCGGAACGAGTAGCCGAGCGAGGCGTGCCGGATCATGTTCCAGACGAAGAGCCAGTACTGCTGGTAGAGCGGCAGGTCCAGGTGGAGGACGTGACGGACGTGCGCGAGGAACTGCGGCGTCGCAGTCGCCCCGCTGCCGGCCGCGATCGGCACCGGATCGCCGGGAATGACGAAGAAGATCAGGTAGGTGACGAGCGTCGCGACGAGGAAGAGAAAGAGCGCCCAGACGAGGCGACGAACCAGGAAGTAGCCCATCTGCTCACCCGGCTCCGCTCTTACCTGAACGTCTGGCGCGTCACGACCGCACCGTTGCCGTCGTACGCGGCGATCGACGCGACATGCGCATGGCTCGTCTGCTCACTTGCCGGGACGTCGTAGGCGAAGAACCCGGCGTCGATCGGCGACGAGACCCAGACGATCCGCGGGTGCACCGTCGTGCCGTCGCTGAACCGGATCATGACGTCGTTGACGGGAGCGATCGCGTCGCCGGTGATCCACTCGGGCACGCCTCCACGGAGCAGCGCGCCGGTGCTGAGCGGCCGGCCCGCGGTGCTGCATCCTCCGCCGCCGCGCGGCAGCCAGAGCGAGCAGAAGCCGCCGTTCCTCGCCGGGGCGACCCAAAGCGTGCGCGTGAAGCCGCCGAACGTGAAGCGACCGACTTCGCGCGTCTCGCCGGCGAGCGCATTGGGGCTCATGCCGCGAGGGGCTCCGGCGTTCAGCGACCAGAACTGGACTTGCACGGCGGGCGGGGCGGTGGGCTGATCCCAGAAGGGGAGGACGTCGCGGACGAGTGCCCAGGCGGGGGTCGCGACCAGGATCGCCGCCAGCACCGCGGCGGCCGCGAGCGCCACGAGGGCCACGCGGCGGCGGGCCGGGCGAGCGGCCCGCGCGGCGAATGGCTCGTTCGCGGCCGAGAGGACACGCGAGTGCAGCTGAAGCGCGTCGGCCAGGCGGCGGGCTTCGTCCAGCGAGACGGGGTTGGCGGCGCGAAGATCGGTCAGTTCCGGTGCGTTCAGCATGAGGGGCTCTCCTCGGTTCGGGCAGCAGTCGCGGGTGGCCGCTGGGTGCCGCTTTCCGCCTCGGCGAGGCGCTCGCGCAGCCGTCTGCGAGCGCGATGGAGGCGGATTCGATAGGCGGTCGCCGAACAGCCGAGAACACGAGCTGCGTCGCTGCTCGGGAGCTCTTCCCAGGCGGCGAGCATCAGCACCTCGCGGTCTCCCTCGGACAACGCTGCGAGCGCCTCGAGCAGTCGCCGGGACCCGGATGACCCGTGCGAGGTCTCCGCGCCGGCGGACGGCTCGACGGCGGCGATTCGCTCTGCGATCGCATGCTGCCGTCTCGTCGAGCGCTGCTGGCTCAACAGCACCCTGCGGGCGACCGCGTACAGCCACGGGAGCGCGCTCCGCTCGTCGACGTCGTCGAGGCGGCGCCACGCAACCAGGAAGGCCTCGGCGACCACGTCGGCCGCGTCCTCACGCGGCACGCGCCTCAGCGCGTACGCGAGGACAGCCGCCGTATGTGCCTCGCACATGCGGCGAAAGCGGGCCTCCCGATCGTCAGCGTTTGTCACCTATCCACCTATGCCGGAACGGCCCCAAGTGTTTCAGCCGCCGGGTGTTGGTTCTCTGCTCGCTGCGCCCTCGTTTCCGATAAGACTTCGACCTGGTGGAGCCGGAGCAGCCGAGTCCCGACACCGAGCACGAGTCGCTCCACGAGGAGGCGCACCTGCCGTCGCCGAGCCTGTGGCCGATCGGCTTTGCGATCGGCATCGTGGTCGCCCTCGTCGGCCTCATCATCGACCCGTTGTTCATCACGACGATCGGCGCCGCGATCGCGATCGTGTTCGGCGTCCTCTGGGCGCGCGACGCTACCCGCGAGCTGCGCAGCGAGCCGGTCGACGTCCAGCCCGAGCGGCGCGAAGCCGCAGCCCCGGCCGCCGAGGGAGGAGCTACCGGCGCCGGGCTGCAGGAGCCGGTCACGCGCAGCGTCTTCCTCGAGGGCGCCACACTCGGCCTCGGTGGCGTGATCGGCGCGCTGATCACCCTGCCGGTCGCGGGCTTCATGGTTTTGCCGGGATTCATCCGCCAGAAGCAGCACAAGGTCGACCTCGGCCCGATCGAGAAGTTCCCGGTCGGATCGTGGTTCGTCGCGACATTCATCGTCAATCCGGCCGAGGGCGAGGTTTCGCGGCGGGCCGCGTTCGTTCGCAACAACGGCCCTGTCGCCGAGAACGGGAAGCAGGTACCGAGCTTCACGATCATCTCGAACCGGTGCACGCATGTCGGCTGCCCGACGCAGGCGAATGGCCCGACGGGAGCGATCCTCGGCAAGCCGACGATCAAGGAGCACACCGCGAACGGGCCCGTCCAGTTCGACCCTGTCGTCCCGGCCGGCTATGGCTGTCCGTGCCACGGGAGCCAGTTCGACATCGAGGGCAACCGGACGGCCGGGCCGGCGGTCCGTGCGCTCGACCGCTACGACTTCGAAATCGACCACGGACGGCTCGTTCTGCTCAGCACGTACTCGGTCTCGCACGTGGTCGGCACCGGCGCGCAGGCCCAGATCTACAAGTACAAGCACTACGACCCTGGCCAGCACGTCGACGGGCCGGAGCAGTGGTTCTATCCCCTCGCCCCGCCCCATCACTGATGGCGAATCGCCAGCCCACGAAGGCGGAGATCCGCCGTCAGAAGATGGAGGAGCTGGTCATTTACCCGATCGACTGGCTCGAGGAGCGGTCGGGGCTGGTCGGCGGGATCAAGTACTTCCTCTTCCGCAACGTCCCGTCGGACATCAACTGGATGCAGACGCTCGGCTCGGCCGCGCTCACGGCGTTCCTCGTGCAGGCGATCACCGGGGTCATCCTCGCCATGTACTACGTGCCGTCGGCGGCGACCGATCCACACACCGGCAAGCCGGTCGCGTGGGAGTCGATCGTCAACATCAGCGACAACCTGACGCTCGGCTGGCTCGTGCGCGGCATGCACAAGTGGGGCGCCAGCGTCTTCATCATCCTCATGTTCCTGCACATGGGCCGCGTCTTCCTGTTCGGCGCGTACAAGTACCCGCGCGAGCTCAACTGGATCGTCGGCGTGTTCATCCTCCTGTCAGGGCTTCTGGAGGGGTTCACCGGCTACCTCCTGCCCTGGGATCAGACGGCGTACTGGGCGACGGTGGTAGGCATCAACCTCAACGGGACGGCGCCGATCTTAGGTCCGTGGCTCGCCCAGTTCTTGCGTAGCGGCCAGGAGATCGGCCTCGAGACGCTGCCGCGCTTCTACTCGCTGCACATGCTCATACTCCCGGCCGGGATCATCGGGCTGATCACGCTCCACCTCTACCTCGTCGTGCGCCTCGGCGTCACCTCGCCGCCGTGGTCGAAGGAAGAAGCGGGTGGCGAGCCGGTCGAGGCGGACGAGCCTGCGCGGCGGCGGGGCCTGACGCAGCCGGTGCCGCGGCCGGCGAACGGGACGAGGATGCAGGCGGAGCCGGGAGGTCGCGACTGATGGCCGCGATCCCGAAGGACAAGCCGACTCGCATCGAGTTGGCGCGCGCGCAGTTCGCCCGCTACAAGGCCGACGTCAAGTCGCGCGGGAAGCCCTTCTTCCCGTACGCGATGTGGCACGACACGGTCATGAGCCTCGTCGTCGTGGCCACGATCATCGGTCTGGCGGCGATCTGGAAGTGGTCGGCGTGGGGGCCGCACCACGACCCGACGCACAAGGGCCTGCTCGGTCCGATCGTCGATCCGCCCGCCGACCCCGGCACGACGAGCTTCGTGCCGCGCCCCGATTGGTACTTCTACTTCCTCTTCTACCTCCTCCGGATCTTCAAGTGGCCGGAGTCGGTCTTCCTCGGCACGATCGGCGTGCCGACCATCGCCCTCGTGCTGTTGCTCGGGCTGCCGTTCCTCGATCGTCGCCTCGAGCGCCGTCCCTCGGCCCGCCCGGTCGCGCTGGTGGCGGGCGTGCTCGTCATCATCTCGATGGCCGTGCTCACCTGGAAGGGCGCGACGGCGAAGGAGGCGCTCGCGTCCGAGGTGATCGCGGACGTCCCCCGTTGGGTCCAGCAGGAGAACCTGCCGCCCGCCGCCGTGCCGGGCGCGAAGCTATTCGCCACTGCGGGTTGCACCTCGTGCCACACGTACGCCGGCTCGGGCAGCTCCAACCTCGGGGCGCCTGATCTCACGGCCATCGGCTCGCGCAACCTCGGGATCCAGTTCCAGATCAACCACCTGAAATGCCCGTCGTGTGTCACTCCGGGCTCGCCGATGCCGAAGTTCGCGTCACTCGGGGATGCACGCCTGCACGAGCTCGCCGTCTTCCTCGAAGCTTCCAAGGGCACGCACTAACCGCAAGAATCCCCAGGAGTGCACGTATTCCTCGGGATCACGGGCGCCTCCGGCGCGCCCTACGCCGCCCGGCTGCTCGAGGCGCTCGCCGCCGCGGACTGCGAGATCGGGATCTGCGCCTCGCGGGCCGGGATCGAGGTCCTCGGGACGGAGCTCTTCGGCGACGCGACGCTGCCGCGCGACGAGACGCTCGCGCGCCTGCTCGAGCACGCGAACGGCGCGGCCCGCATCTACGACCCCCAGGACTGGAGCGCTCCGTACGCCTCGGGGTCTGCGAAGGTCGACGCGTACCTGATTTGCCCGTGCTCGATGGGGACGCTCGGCACCGTGGCGTCAGGCGCGATGTCGAATCTCATCCACCGCGCCGCCTCGGTCGCTCTTAAGGAGGAGCGGCGGCTCGTGCTGATGCCGCGGGAGACGCCGCTCTCGGTGATCCACCTCCGCAACATGCTGGAGCTCCGCGAGGCGGGGGCGACGATCCTCTTCCTCGCGCCCGGCTTCTACCACGGCGCCGAGACGGTCGAGAACCTCGTCGACTTCATCGTCGCCCGCGCCCTCGACCTCCTCGGGCTCGAGCACGCGCTCATACCGCGCTGGGGGCAGACGTGACGGTCGAGAGTGGCCGCCTGCCGAGCGAGGGCGTCCGGCGGATGTTCGACCGGATCGCGCCGTTCTACGACGCGATGAACAGGGTCATGACCGCGGGCCTCGACCGCCGCTGGCGCAAGGCGACGATCGAGGAGACCGTGCAGCACGGCGACCGTGTGCTCGACGCCTGCTGCGGGACCGGCGACCTTGCCGTCGCAGCCCGGCGCGCCGGCGCGGGCGAGATCGTCGGCGTCGACTTCTCCGAGCAGATGCTCGAGCGCGCCCGCCGCAAGGCGCCCGAGCTCGAGTGGATCCAGGCCGACGTGCTCGCTCTCCCGCTCGAGGATGCGACGTTCGACGCGGCGGTCGTCGGCTTCGGCGTTCGCAACGTCGAGGACCTCGAAGGAGCGATCCGCGAGCTGCGTCGGGTGCTCAGGCCCGGCGGGCGGCTCGGGATCCTCGAGATCACGACGCCGCGCGGGCCGCTCAAGGTTTTCTACCGCGTCTGGTTCGACCGCATCGTTCCGCTGCTCGGCCGCTTGCTGCCGGGCGGGGACGCGTACACATACCTGCCAGCCAGCGTGCGCCGCTTCCCCGGCCCCGAGGACCTGGCCGACCTGTTGAACGCGAACGGCTTCGACGGCGTCCGGTTCCGGCGCTTCGGCGGGGGTATCGTGGCGCTGCACGTAGGGGAGGCGATGTAACGACAACCCTGGCGGAGATCCGCGCTGTCCCGGGGCTCGACGACTACCTCGACGCGCTCGAGGAGCGGCTCGCGCGGTCCGTGGCCACGCATCCGGGGCTCGTCGCCGCCGTGGGGAACGAGGCGCTCGCGGCCGGCGGCAAGCGGCTCCGCCCGACCCTCGTCTTTCTCGCTGCTCCGCCGGGAACCGAGCCCGCGCCCGCGGCAGGCGTCGCGGTCGAGCTCGTCCACATGGCGACGCTCGTCCACGACGACCTCATCGACCGCGCTCACTTCCGCCGCGGCAAGGCCGCCGCCTGGTCGATCTACGGGCCGGCCGCCGCGCGCGCCACGGGCGACTACCTCTTCGCACGCGCCTTCGCCGAGCTGAGCGCGACCGGAGACGCCGCTGCGGTCGACGTCCTCGCCGACGCGGTCCTGTCTCTCGCCCGCGGCGAGGCGCTGCAGCGAACGCAGACCCACGACCCGGCGACGACCGTCGAGGCGTACCTCGATCGCTGCGCGCTCAAGACGGGCAAGCTCTTCGAGGCCGCGTGCCGCCTCGGCGGCGGCTCGGGCGAGTACGGCCTCGCGCTGGGCATCGCCTTCCAGATCGCAGACGACGTCCTCGACTGCTCGGGCGCGACGATCGAGACCGGCAAGATCGCGGGAACCGACCTTCGCGACGGCACTCCGACCCTGCCGCTGCTGCTTGCAGCGCAGCGCGACGCGGTCGTGCGCGCGGCTCTCGCTGGCGGCCCCATGGACGGCGCGCTCGTGCGAGTTGCGGCGACCGGAGCTCTCGACGAGGCCCGCGAGGTGGCGCTTGACTACGCTAGGCAGGCCAGGGCACGTCTGGACGGCGAGCTCCACCGGGACGAGCTGGAGGCCCTGACGCACGCGGTCGTCGACCGGGAGAGGTAGTCCGCATGGCGGTTCTGGACACGCTCGACACGCTCGCGCCCATCCGGGAGAAGGTGCTCGCCGGCGAGCGGCTCGACTTCGACGACGGCGTCGCGCTGATGGAGACGGACGACCTGCTCGCGCTCGGCGAGCTGGCCGACCTCGCGCGCCGGCAGCGCGGCGGCGGCGACGAGGTCTACTTCGTCCAGAACATCAACCTGTACCAGACGAACGTCTGCCGAGTGAAGTGCAAGTTCTGCGCCTTCGCGAAGACGCGGAAACAGGAGGACGCCTTCACGCTGACCACGGACGAGTTCGTCGAGGACGCCATCGCGCAGCACGAGCTGCTCGGCTTCACCGAGATCCACTGCGTCAACGGCGAGAACCCGCACGTCGACCTCGAGTACTACGCGGGCCTCATCCGGAAGCTGAAGGAAGTGCTCCCGGACGTCCATCTCAAGTTCTACACCGCCTCCGAGATCCACCACATCTCGCGCCTCGAGGGCTGCTCGCACGAGGAGGTCCTGCGCACGCTGCGGGATGCCGGCCTCGACTCGATGCCCGGCGGCGGCGCCGAGATCTTCGCCGACCGCGTCCGCGCGCTGATCGCGCCGGGGAAGGAGCATCCGGACGAGTGGTTCGAGGTCCACGACACCGCGCACCGGCTCGGGATCACGACGCAGTGCACGATGCTCTACGGCCACGTCGAGACGTACGAAGAGCGCGTCGACCACCTGCTGCGGCTGCGCGAGCAGCAGGATCGCTCCGGCGGGTTCCTCTCCTTTATCCCGCTTGCGTTCCATCCGGAGAACACCGTCTTCGAGCGGCGCGGCTTCCGCTTCACGACCGGCGCCGACGACCTGAAGGTGATTGCGGTGTCGCGGCTCCTGCTCGACAACGTCCCGCACGTGAAGGCGTACTGGATCATGATGGGACTCCCGCTCGCCCAGGTCGCGCTCCATTTCGGCGCGGACGACGTCCAGGGAACCGTGGTGCGCGAGAAGATCTTCCAGGCGGCGGGCGCGAGCGCCGGCACCGAGCAGAAGGTGGCGGAGCTCGTCCGCTTCGTTCGCCACGCGGGCCGAACACCGGTGCAGCGCGACAGCCTCTACAACGAGCTGCGGAGGTGGTGAACGTGCGCGAGGCGGTCGAGCAGGGCGACCTCACGGCGTTCGAGGAGGTACTCGCTCCCGACATCGTCTGGGTGGGGCTGTGGCCCGGCCAGATCTGCCGCAACCGAGGCGAGGTGGTCGAGATGCTGAAGGCTGCGCAGGCCGGCGGGATCGCGGCGCGCCCCGAGATCGTCAGGGACGACGGCGACCGGTTCGTGGTCGACCCACACCTTCCGATCGACGACCGTCACCAGGTCTTCGTGCTCGACGGCGACGTCGTCTCTGAAGTGCGGGCGTACCCCGACCGCGCGGCTGCGCTCGCAGCGATGGAGCCGCCGTGGTGAAGCTCGGGCGCATCTCCTACGTCAACATGGCGCCGGTCTTCTACCGGGTCGACGCCGAGGTCGACGAGGTGCAGGGCGTCCCGACGGAGCTGAACCGGATGCTCGTCGGGGGCGAGCTCGACACGGCCCCGATCTCCTCGATCGAGTACGCACGCCACGCCGATTCGCTTCGCCTGCTGCCGCGGCTGTGCGTCGCCTCGGAGGGCGCCGTTGACTCGATCCAGCTCGTCTCGCGCAAGCCGCTCGAACAGGTGCGTTCTGTCGCGGTGACGCCGGAGTCCGCAACCTCGGTCGCGCTGATCAAGGTGTTGCTGCCGGAGGCCGAGCAGGCGCCGCTCGAGGCGTATGACACGCGGGAAGCCGAGGCGAAGCTGCTGATCGGCGACGCCGCCCTGCGCTCGGCGTTCGAGGATCCGACGCCGCACCACGACCTCGGACGGCTCTGGCTCGAGCGAACGGGGCTGCCCATGGTGTTCGCGGTCTGGGCGTGCCCGGAGCCGCTCGCTGAGGGGCTCGCGGAGCTCGAGGACGCGCTCGTCTCGTCGGTGCGAATGGCCCGCGCCGAGCCCGAGCAGCTCGCACACGAGGCGGCGGAACGGTACGGCTATCCGGCCGGCTTCCTTGCCCGCTACTTCGAGAAGCTTCGCTACCGCTTCGGCCCACGCGAGCGCGCCGGCCTCTACACGTTCCTCGAGCTTGCGCGCGACGCAGGGCTGCTCGAGACGGTTCCCGAGCTGCGCTTCGTGCAGACCGCCGGCGCCGCGGTCGCATGACTGCGGAGATCCTCGAGCGGGCGCGGAGCGGGGAGCGGATCTCGGACGAGGACGCCGTCGAGCTGCTGCGCTCGCGCGACCTCGTCGCGGTGGGACGCGCCGCGAACGAGGTGCGGAACCGGATCCACGACCCGGAGCGCGTCACGTTCATCATCGACCGCAACCTCAACTACACGAACGTCTGCGTCACCGACTGCGACTTCTGCGCCTTCTACCGGAGCCCCGGCGACCAGCGTGAGGGCTACCTCCTGCCCAAGCCGGTCATCTTCAAAAAGATCGAGGAGACGCTCGCGCTCGGCGGCACCGGCCTGCTCATGCAGGGCGGGCACCATCCCGACCTCGGCGTCGACTACTACGAGGATCTCTTCTCCTCGATCAAGGCGCGGTACCCCATCCACCTGCATGCGCTCTCGCCGTCGGAGATCGTCCACGCGGCGCGCCGCTCGAAGCTCACCGTCCCCGAGACCCTGGTGCGGATGCGCGACGCCGGGCTCGACTCGATTCCCGGCGGCGGCGCCGAGATCCTCGTCGACCGGGTGCGCGACATCATCGCGCCGAAGAAGGTCAACACGAAGGAGTGGCTCGGCGTGATGCGCGAGGCCCACCGCCTCGGGATCTCGACGACGGCGACGATGATGTACGGCCACGTCGAGACGCTCGAGGAGCGGGTCGAGCACTTCCGGCGGATCCGCGAGCTGCAGGACGAGACCGGCGGCTTCCGCGCCTTCTTCTCGTGGACGTTCCAGGACGACGGCAACCGGCTCGTCTCGCTCGTCCCGGTCGAGGCGCGGCCGACCTCCTTCGACTACCTGCTCACGCAGGCCGTCTCGCGCATCTACCTCGA
>DASQCM010000218.1:0-11467 GCA_035634675.1 Gaiellaceae bacterium | reverse complement strand
AGGTCGGCGTTTCCCGCCCGCTCGCCCATCCCGTTGATCGTGCCGTGGATCCACGTCGCGCCGGCGCGGACGGCCGCGACGGCGGCAGCCGTGGCGAGCCCGAAGTCGTCATGGCCGTGGAAGTGAACGGGCAGCCCGTCGACGTACTGGAGCGTCGCGCCGACGAGATCCGTGACCGCCTCGGGCGATGCGATCCCGAGCGTGTCGACGACCGCGACCTCCTTCGCGCCGGCCTCCACGGCCGTCTCGTAGACCTGCCGGTAGAAGTCTGGCTCGGCGCGAGTCGAGTCGACGCCGAAGAACGCGGCGTGGATGCCGTGCTCGTCGGCGAAGCGCATCGCAGCCGCGATCCGTTCCAGCATCGTCTCCCGCGAGACGCCGATCGCCTCGAGCTTCAGGTCGGAGATCGGCGACTCGATCACCGAGTGGCGCACGCCGACCTCGACGAGCAGCTCAAGGTCGACCGGGACGGCGCGGGAGAAGCCCCAGACCTCGGCGGTCAGCCCTGCGCCGGCGACGAGCTCGACCGCCCGCCTGTCGTCCTGGGAGACACGCGGGAAGCCCGCCTCGATCCGCTCGATGCCGAGACCGTCGAGGAGCCTCGCGATCTCGAGCTTGTCCTCCGGCGAGAGGACCACGCCGACCGTCTGCTCGCCGTCGCGCAGCGTCGTGTCGTAGAGGCCGACCCGGCCGCGGATCGCGTAGCGGTCGTTGAGCGACCCGGTCCAGATCAGGTCGGACACTGCACCACCCCGTCGGGGAAGGCCGACAGCTTCTCGACGCCGTCGGCGGTGACGAGGAAGTTGTCCTCGACGCGGAGACCGCCTCCGCCGGGCCAGTAGGCCCCGGGCTCGACCGCGAGCACCATCCCCTCCGCGAACTCTCCGCCGGCGGCTTGGTGCGGGTACGGCGGCTCGTGCGCGCGGGCGCCGACGCCGTGGCAGATCGGGTGCGTCGGCTGGCCCGGATAGCCGGCGTCGTGGAGCTGCTCGCGAATCTGCCGGTCGAGCGCGGCCATCGACTCGCCAGGCCGGATCGACTCGAGCGCGGCTCCGTACACGCCCATGAGCACGGCTTCGAGCTCGGCGTAGTCGGGTGTCAGCTCTCCGACGGCGAGGTTCTTGGTGTGGTCGGCCCAGTAGCCGTCGGCGCAGACCCAGATCTCGAACAGGACGGGCTCGCCCTCGACGACCGGGAGGTCGCCGGTGGCGGTGAAGGTCTTAATCCCGCGGCCCGCCCAGACGAGCGAGAACGGGAGTGCGAGCTCGACCCTGCCCTCCCAGCCGGTGCCCTCGCCGTGCACGAAGCCCTGCCACAGCGCTGCCGCCTCGGCCTCCTTCATCCCGAGCCGGAGACGGTCGCGGACGTGCTCCATCGCCGAGGCCGCGATCTCGTTGGCGAGCCGCAGCCGCTCGACCTCCTGCTCGGTCTTGATCGCCCGTGCCCGAACGAGGAGCGGCGTCGCGTCGGCGGACTCCGGGAAGGCGTCGAACCACGCGGCGGTGAACGTCGTCGGCTCGCCGACCATCCGGTCTGATGCCTGCGTGCCCATGGACAGCTCGAGGCCGACGCGCTCGTAGTCGCGCGCGCCCGCGACGGCGGCGTCGAGCGTCCGAGCCAGCGGCGGCCGCGGGTCCTCGGGGTCGTAGCCGCGGATGAGCCGGACGTCCTCCGTCCACGCCATGCGCGCCGCGTCCTCCTCCGACGCCTCGATCGTGATCAGCACCGGCTCGCCCTCGCGCGGGAAGACGCATGCGTCGTAGCCCTTCATGCCCCAGAAGTTCGTGAGGTAGAGGACGTTGTCGGGGGCCCGGACAACCAGCGCGTCGAGCTCCGCCTCCGCCATCAGCGCCCGGACGCGGTCGAGCTTTGCGTCGTCCCTCGGCCAAGTCACGCGTCGCCCCAGGGGCGAATGCGCGGCGGGGCAGGCTCGCCGTGGCCCTCCTGCCACGAGATGACCGGGTTGCGCAGCACACCGATGCGCTCGATCTCCGCCTCGACGATGTCGCCCGGCTTGAGGTAGAGCAGCTTCCGTTCCTCTTCCGACTTGAAGCCGGCGACGCCCGCGACGGTGCCGGTCGAGAGGACGTCGCCCGCGCTGTAGCCGAGCGCCGAGAAGTTGCTCAGGATCTCGGGGATGGTCACGCTCATGTGGCTCGTGTTGGACTCCTGGCGCGCCTCGCCGTTGACCCGCAGCTCCATCGCCAGATCGTGCGGATCGGGGATCTCGTCCGGCGTAACGATCCACGGCCCGAGCGGGCAGAACGTGTCGATCGCCTTCGAGAAGCTGAACACGCCGGAGCGCATCTCGCCGCGCTGGATGTCGCGCGCGGTGATGTCGTTGAAGATCACGTAGCCGCCGATGTAGTCCTCTGCCTCCTCGGGCGAGAACCACTTGCCGGATTTCTTGAGGACGACCGCGAGCTCGAGCTCGTAGTCGAGCTCCTCGGTCAGGTGCTCGGGGTAGATGATCGGCTCGTCCGGCCCGATGATCGCGTCGACGTTCTGGAAGAAGTTGATCCAGGGCGCGATCTGGTGCGACCAATCGACGTTCTTGGACTCCTCCTCGTGCTCGCGGAAGTTGCCGGCCGTGTGGAAGAACTTCTTCGGGACGATCGGCGCCTCGAGCGTCGCGTCGGCGAGCGGCGCCCGCCGGTCGCTCTCGTGCGCGCCCCCCGACTGGAAGTACTCGACCATCGAGTGGATGTCGAACTCGACGATCTCGTCACCGTCGACACGACCCACCTTCCCACCGTTGAAGGTCACGAGCTTCACACGACCCCGCAGACCTGCATCGCCACGCGCGCGTAGACCTCCGCTGTCTTGACGAGGCCGCCGATCTCGAGGTTCTCGCCGAGCTCGACGTCCATCAACCCTGTCGACGTGCCGTAGTTGAGCGTCGGGACGCCGTAGCGCGTCAGCGCAGATGCATCGCTGAACCAGCGCGTCACGTCGCGGCCCGGGGGCTCGCCCCACACCTCCGCGTGAGCGGCGTCGATTGCCGCCACGAGCTCGTGTCCCTCGTCGATCTCGGCGCCGGGCGCCGTGACGAAGACCTCTCCCTCGATGCCATAGTCGGGGAAGCGAGCCGCGAGCCCGCGCACCATCTCCAGCACCTCGCCCCGCGCGACGGCCATCGGCTTGGTCGGCGGCACGCGCACGTCGAGGAAGAGATCCGTGTGGTGCGGCGTCCGGGAAGCGCGCCAGCCGAAGCCGCCCTCGATCGCGCCGACGTTGACGATCGCCTTCGCGCCGCGGTACTCGTTCGCCGGGTCGTTCTCCCAGGCCGGGATCCACTCGAGCACCGCGTCGAGCACCTGGCGCGCGCGGAGGATCGAGTTGCGGTCGCGCCTCCCCTCGCTGAACGCCGTGTGGATGAAGTCTCCGTGCACGCGGATCCGGAGCCAGAGCGCGCCGAAATGGCCGAGCACGACCTTGCCCTCGGTCGGCTCGCCGAGCAGGCACATGTCCGCGACGCCGCCGTGCGAGACGAGATGTCGCGTGCCGGCGGCATAGCCGCGGTACTGCGCGCCCTGCGCGTCTCCCTGCTGCGTCTTCTCGATCTCGCCGCACACCGCCGCGATCAGGACGTCGCCGCGCAGCCGGACACCTGCGTCCTGCAGCGCCCGTACCGCCTCGACATAGCAGGCGACCGCGCCCTTCATGTTCGAGATGCCGAGCCCGTAGAGCCGGCCGCCCCGCTCGAACGCTTGCGGCTGAAAGCCGGGGACGCTGCGCAGCCACGGCTCGCGGCCCGAGTAGGACGTGTCCAGATGGCCGTTGAACATCAGCGACTTGCCGCCGCCGGCGCCCGGCCACGTGCCAAGCGCGTTCGCGCGTCCCTCCTCGACCTGCTGCCACTGCACGTGCAAGCCGAGCGACTCGAGTAGCTCGACCATCAGCAGTGCCGCCGCCTCTTCGTCGCCGGTGAAGCTCGGCACATTGACCAGTCGCGATGCGGTCTCGACGAGCCGTTCGCGGTCGACGCTCACCATGCCTCGTAGCCCCCGATGAGGTCGCCCGCGTCGATGCCGAGGGCGACGAGCTGCGCAGCGGCTAGCGACGAGGAGTAGCCATGGGCGCAGACGAGGCAGAGGCGACGGCCCGCGAGCTCATCGTCGTGCGATTCCGACGTCTGGTCGGCTCGCCACGGCAGCACCGAGTACGGGACGTGCTTCGAGCCGGGAATGACGCCGAACCGCTCGCGCTCGTCCGTGGAGCGGATGTCGACGATCAGGAGCTCCGGATCCGCGCGCGCCTCGTCAGGCATGTACCGCCTGATTCCCGAGCGCGCCTCGGCGAGCATGTCGTCTACCCGCGAAATTGCGGCAACACCTTCTCGCCGAAGAGCCGGATCTGCTCGTGCCGGTCCGCGCCCCAGAGCTCGAGCATGACGTGGGTGCAGCCGGCGTCGCGGTACTCCTCGATCGCCGCGATGCAGTCCGCCGGCGTGCCCGCTATCGGCCGGCACTTGTCGAGCAGCGCGTCCGAGACCTCCGCCTTGGCGGCGAGCCGGCCGCCCCGCTCCATCGCCTCCGCCACGGGACGGATCTCGTCCTGCTCGATCCCCGCGAGCTCGAGCAGCGTGTCGGCCGCACCCTGGATGTTCTGCACCTTGTTCGCGAGGTACATGCCGGCGATCTCGCGCGCCCCATCGCGGCCGGCGTCGCGGTCGTCAGCGTCGATCGAGGCGACGACGGTGCAGCCGACGTCGATCTCGCCGCCAACTTTCTCGCGCGTGTAGCGGACGAAGTCGGGCGTCGTGATGGAGGGCGTGAGGCAGCCGTCCGCGATCTCGCCTGCGAGCTGCTGCATCTTCGGCGCGGTCGCGGCGACATAGACCGGCGGCACCTCGCGCGGCGCGTGCGCGTCGGCCGCCATCGCCGGCACGTCGGCGCTCCACGTATCGCCGTCGTAGTCGAACCGCTCGCCGGCGAGAACGCCGCGCGCAATCGTGACAGCGTCGCGCATCGGCCCGAGAGTCTTCTTCGTCTGCGACTTTGTGTTGTTGAGGAAGATCTTGGACGTCCCGAAGCCGAGGATGAACCGGCCGGGGCCGGCCGCCTCCTGCACGACGCGAGCGTCCATCGCGGCTTGCACGGGATGCCGCGTCGATGCCGCGATGATCCCCCAGCCAATCGTGAGCCGCCCCGTCTGATGGGCCATCAGCGCGGCGACGCCCGTGGACGACCGCGCCTCCATCCCGTGCTTGCGCCACCAGGGATACGCCTCGGCGAGCCAGATGGTGTCCATCCCGGCCTCCTCCATCGCGCGCGCCGAGGCGAGCATCTCCTCGAGCGGCTCCATCGTGAGCTGCATCACGCCGATGCGGAGAGGCGCCGTCACGCGCTCTGGCTCTGAAGCGCTTCCTGCACCTGCTTGTCGAGCGCCGAGAGCACGTGCTTCACCTGCTGGTTCACGATCGGCTGCAGGACGCGCTGGCCCATCGAGCCGACCGGTCCGAGGACCTTGACCTCGGCGCTCCACGCCATCGACGTGGCGCCGTCGTCCGCATCGGAGAGCGTGAACGACGTCTCCATGTTCATGATCGCGCCCACGCCGTTGCCTTTGATCGCGAGCTTCGCGAAGTCGGGCTCGCGTTCCTCGACCTTGTTCATCTCGACCTTCATTCGCAGGCCGCCGAGGCCAAGCGGAATCTTCACATTCGCCGTCCAGTGCCGGTCGTCGTGGACGTCGAAGCTCTCGACGCCGGGCATCGTCTTCGCCATCGCCTCGGGGTCGTTCAGCACCTGCCACACGATCGCCCGCGACGCTTCGAAGTTCCGCTCACCTGAGACGTTCACGCCCGCGCCTCCTGGAGCAGCCGCCAAACGCGCTGGTACGGGTTGTGGCTGTCGGTGACGATCGCGCCGGTCGCGTCCTGGATCGCCGCGCAGACCGCGTGGATCCCCGCGCCGCCGCCCTCGCCCATGCCCTTCGTCCCGAGCGGCGTGAAAGGCGACGGGCTCTCGATCGCGCCCGTCGCAAGCGGCGGCATGTCGAGCGCGTGCGGCACGTGGTAGTCGTAGAAGTTGGGCGTGAGCAGGTTGCCGTCCTCGTCGTACTCGAACGTCTCGTGGACGGCGGCGCCGATCGCCTGCGCGGTCGCGCCCATCACCTGCCCCTCGACGATCTGCGGGTTGATCCGCTTGCCGCAGTCGTCGACGGCCGCGTAGTCGACGATCTCATACGCGCCCGTCTCGGGGTCGACCTCGACGACGGCGACGTGGATCTGCGCGGCATACGTCAGCGTCAGGTTCCCGAACTTCCGCTCGACGTCGGGCACCTCGAACGGAGGCCGGTAGACGTAGCGGCAATTCAGTGTGACGTCGAGATCCTCGGGCAGCCCGGCGTTGTTTGCGTTGATGATCGCGCCGCACGCCATGAAGGGGAGAAACGCGTCGGGGCTCTCCTTGATCCGGACGCCGCCGTCGGCGAGCTCGAGCGCCTCCGGCGGCACGCCGCCGAAGACGGCTCCGGCGAGCTTCTTGATCTCGGCGGCGAGCATGTCGGTCGCGCCCTTGACCGCGCTGAGCCCAGTGACGGCGAACTGGCTCGCGTATGTGCCGGAGAAGCCTGCGTGCGAATTCCAGTAGCTGTCGTGGCCGGCGCGGACGTGGACGTCGTCGGGCGAGCAGTTGAGGATGTCGGCGACGACCTGCGCCGCCGTCGTCTCGTGCCCCTGCCCCTGCGGCGTCGTGCCGAGCGTGACGACGATCTCGCCGAAGATGTCGAGCTTGACCGTCGCCACCTCGTTGTTGCCCGAGAACTGGAGCTCGGGGTTGATGAGTCGCGATTGGCCGAAGTTGTTCGTGCCAGAGTCGAGCGTGGACCCGATCCCGACGCCGAGCAGCATCCCGCGCTCCTCGGCCTCCGCTCTGCGCGCGGAAATCGACTGCCAGTCGATCAGCTCGAGCGCGAGGTCCAGCATCGCCGCGTAGTCGCCTGAGTCGTAGACGCAGCCGTTCGGCGTCTCGTACGGCATGTCCTCGGCGCGGATGTAGTTGCGCTTCCGCACCTCGACCGGGTCGAGGCCGAGCTCGCGCGCGACGATGTCGATCACACGCTCCGTGAACCAGAGGTGCTGCATGCGCGAGTAGCCGCGGTTCGGCGAGACCGGCGCCTTGTTCGTGGCGACCTGCGTGAACTCGAGCTCGATATGGCGCCAGCGGTACATCCCGGGCGTCACCTGCGCCCAGATCACGCCGCCGAGCGGCTCGTAGCGAAGCCACGCGCCGGCGTCGTCGAGCGCCTTCGTCCGGAAGCCGAGCAGCGTGCCGTCGTCCTTGACCGCGACCTCGGTGTCGTGGAACCAGCGCTCGTTGCCGTGCGACATCGAGAGGTGGAAGTCGGTCCGCCACTCCGTCCACTGCACCGGCCGGTTGAGCTTGCGCGCGAGCAGGCAGCAGACAACGAGCTGCGGGTGCGACGTGATCTTGTTGCCGAAGCCGCCGCCGATGTCCTGGGTCACGAAGCGGAGCTTGTCGAGCCCAACCCCCATCGCCGGCCCCATCATGATCGAGGCGAAGCCCGGGAACTGGTTGTTCGTGTGGATCGTCCACTGCCCGACGCCGCGGTTGTACTCGACGAGCGCGCCGTCGCACTCGAGCGGCGTCGAGTTGAAGCGGTGGAAGTGGAGCTCGGGGATCTTGATCACGCGGTCCGCCTCGGCGAAGGCGGCGTCGAGATCCCCCCACGAGTAGAGGCCCGCCCACATGAGGTTCCCGTCAGCGTCGTCGTGGAGGACGGGGGCATCGGAGTCCTGCGCGTTGCGCGCGTCGACGACCGCCGACAACGGCTCGTAGTCCACCTCGACGAGCTCGGAGGCGTCGCGCGCGAGCTCCCGCGTCTCGGCGACGACCGCGACGACCGGCTCACCGACGTAGCGCACCTTGCCGACCGCGAGCGAGAAGTCCTTGATGTTCGCGCCGGGTGCGCTCGAGATCTGGAAGAACGGCTCGGTCAGCGCAGCGACCTCCTCGCCCGTCAGCGTCCCGTAGACGCCGTCGACCGCCTCGGCCGCCGAGACGTCGACGCGGGTGATGTGCGCGTGGGCGTACGGGCTGCGCACGAAGTGGAGGTAGCCCATCCCGTGGCGCTTGACGTCGTCGACGAAGACGCCCTCGCCCTGGAGGAGGCGCTTGTCCTCCTTGCGACGGACGCTCTGGCCGCCCCAGCCCTTCTGCACCTCGACCGGCGCCGGCGCGAGCGTGGTCTCGCTCATCTCGGTCTCGCTCATTTCGCGACGGCTTTCACGGCCTCGACGATGTTCCAGTAGCCGGTGCAGCGGCAGATGTTGCCTTGGAGCGCCTTCCTGATCTCGTCCTCGGACGGGCTCGCGTTCTCGCGGAGCAGCGCGGTCGCGCTCATCAGCATCCCCGGCGTGCAGTAGCCGCACTGGAGCGCGTGGTGCTCGTTGAACGCCTGCTGGAGCTGCGTGAGCTCACCGTCCTCGCTCAACCCCTCGACCGTCTCGATGCTCGCGCCGTCGGCCTGGACGGCGAGGAGCATGCAGCTCTTCGCGAGCACGCCGTCGACGATCACCGAGCACGCGCCGCAGTTGCCGGTGTCGCAGCCGACGTGGCTGCCGGTTAGGTCGAGGTCGTCGCGCAGGAAGTGGATGAGCAGCTTGCGCGGCTCGACGTCGCGCTCGTACGCAGTGCCGTTGACGGTGACCGTGACGTCCATCAGCGGGACAGAGCTTCCTCGGCGGCGCGCTCGGCAAGCACGGTGGCGAGATGGATGCGGTACTCGCTCGAAGCGTGGACGTCGGACGGCGGCGTCAGATCGGCGGCGCGGACGGCATCGGCGACTCCGTCGGGCCCGTCGGCCGTGAGCAGCACGGGCACCGCGTCGACGCAGCCGAGCGCGACGCGTACCTCGCCGTTCACCGACGCGGCGGCATTGCAGATGCAGGTCCCCTCGGCGCCGAGCGTGACCGCGGCGAAGCCGTCCTTCTTGCCGGCGGGAATCGAGATCCGTGTCAGCAGCTCCCCCGGCCCGGCGGCCGTGAGGTAGACGCCCAGGAAGAACTCGTCCGCGGGAACCTCACGCGCGCCGCCAGCTCCCGCGATCGTCATGCGCGCGCCGACCGCGACCATCAGCGGCGGCAGGTGGTTCGTCGGGTCGTTGGAGCAGACGTTGCCTCCGATCGTCCCGCGGTTTCGTACCTGGACGTCGGCGATCTGCGCGCAAACTTCGCCGAGGATGGGTCTTGCCTTCGCCTCGGCCGAGGCCATCAACTCCGAGTACGTCGTCATCGCGCCGATCGTGAGCGTCCCGTCGGCGGCGAGATCGATCCCGCGCAGCTCCTCGAGGCCGTTGATGTCGACGAGCATGTCCGGCGAGGCCGCGCGGGCCTTCATCACGTTGATCAGCGTCTGGCCGCCGGCGAGCGCGCGGGCGCCGTCGTTCGCCGCGAGCAGCTCCAGCGCCTCCGCCACCGACCCGGGTTTTGCGTACTCGACCTCGCGCAGCAGCATCGTTGCGATCCTATCCCGGTCGGGGCACCGCTTACGCGTGGATGCGGGTGCCCGCCGCTCGCAGCGGCCCGCCGGAACGGCCGGCCCGCACCGCGAGGATCTCGGCGAGGATGGAGACGGCGGTCTCCTCGGGCGAGCCCGCGCCGAGGTCGAGCCCGGCGGGGCCGGAGACGCGCGCCAGGTCCTCTTCCGCCACGCCTTCTTCGAGGAGCAGCCCGCGCCGCCGTTCCTGGTTCCTGCGCGAGCCGAGCCAGCCGAGGTAGAACGCCTCGGTCGCAAGTGCGCCGCGTACGAGGGGGAGGTCGAACTTGTCGTCGTGCGTCAGGACGACGACCGCGGTCGCGGCATCGGGGGCGACCTGCGCCAGCGCCTCGTCCGGCCAGAGCACGAGGAGCTCGTCTGCGCTCGGGATCCGCTCGGCCGTGGCGAAGCGCGGCCGGGCGTCGGCCACGATCGTCCGCCAGCCGAGCAGCTTGGCCGCGGCGCAGAGCGCTTCTGCAGTGTCGGCGGCGCCGTAGACGAAGAGCCTGGGAGGCGGAACGCTCACGTCGGCGAAGACCGTCCGGCCTTCGTGCTCGAAGACGTGGCTCCGGCCGCGGCGGCGCGCCGCCTGCTCGAGGTCCGGGTCATGGAGCTTCTCTCCGATCTCGTCGCCCGCGACGACGGTGAGCACGACGTCCCCGTCGTCGTCTCGATATGGCTCGACGAACACGTCGATCTCGCCGCCGCACGGCAACCCGACGCCGAAGGCCATCTCGTCGGTGATCCCGTACGTGACCAGGCGCGGCTCCCCGCCGGCGAGAACCTCCTGTGCGGCCAGGATGACGTCGTTCTCGACGCAGCCGTTCGAGACCGAGCCCTCGATGCTGCCGTCGTCGCGGACGACGAGCTTCGACCCTACCGGCCGCGGGGCGGAGCTCCGGGTTGCAACCACCGTCGCGACGGCGGCCTGGTGCAACGAGTCGTCCATGCCGCTTCAATCTAGCCATGCGCGAGCATCGCGACCGTGAGCGGCTGCGCAAGACGTTCGGCTCCGTCGCGGAGCAGTACGACCGCGCGCGTCCTGAGTACCCGCAGGAGATTTACGACGACCTCGCGGAGCTCGCGGCGCTCGAGCCGGGCTCGCGCGTGCTGGAGATCGGCCCGGGCAGCGGCAAGGCGACCGCCGAGCTGGCCCGGCGCGGGTACTCCGTCACCGGAGTCGAGCTGTCGCCGGACCTCGCCGAGATCGCCGCGCGGAACGTTCCGGACGCCGAGATCGTGGTCGCCGATTTCGAGACCTGGCAGCCGAGCGAGGCCGGCTTCGACGCCGTCGTCGCGTTCACCGCCTTTCACTGGATCGCACCGGAACTGCGCTACGCGAAGCCGGCGCGGCTGCTGCGTGCGGGAGGCGCACTGGCCGTCGTCGCCGGCCCCCACGTCCTGCCGCCGGACGGCGACCCGTTCTTCTCCGAGGTGCAGGACGACTACGACACCGTCGTCCCGCATCCGGACAACCGGCCTCCGCGGCCACCGGAGCAGGTCGAGGGCTGGGCGGCCGAATTCGAGGCGTCGGGCCTGTTCGCGAGCGTCGAGGAGCGCCGCCGCCTCGTGGCCCTCACGTACACCGCGGACGAGTTCATCGACGTGCTCGGCACGTTCTCCGACAACCTGGCGCTGCCGGAGGAGCAGCGAGAGGAGCTGTTCCGCCGCATCCACGCGCGCATCGCCGCAAGGCCGAGCGGCACGGTCACGAAGCATCACCTACTGACCCTCACCGTCGGCTCGACTCCGGGCGAAGAGCTGCGCTCTTCGCCCGGGGAATAAGGAACTGCGCCAACGGGGAGCGCGGTCCCGTTGCCTCCGTGCAGAGAGCACATGGCGCCGAGCGGGTTCAGACGCCCGTGCCGTCGTGCGCGGCCTTGGCGCCAGGTAATGCTCGAAGCGTTCGAACCACGAAGACGCAACAAGCCGGAGGCTAAGACTCCGCGCAGCGGGGCTTAGCC
>DASQCM010000217.1:0-5922 GCA_035634675.1 Gaiellaceae bacterium | reverse complement strand
CGACGACGCCGCGCCGCGGGAGCGTCACCTCCCCGCGCAGCTCGAGCGTGTCAGGGTCGCGCAGCTCCACCCGCGACCACCCGTCCTCGTTCACGTTTAGGAGCAGGGAGCGGCCGGGCTCGTCGATCGCACACTCCAGCTCCCAGCCAGAGTCGAGCACGACGCGCCACTCGCCGGACGCGAGGTCGTAGCGGGCGAGGGCGCGCATGTCCGAGAACGCATTGGTTGCGGCGAACAGACCGGGGGAGTCGGCTAGCCAGCAGGGCGTGCCGAACTCGGCCGAGCCCTCGTGCGGCGTGATGTGCTGGACGTCTCCCGTCTCGACCTCGAGGAGGAACAGGTCGGAATCCCCGGCAAGCTCGCCTAGCCGCTCGGCGACGATCCAGCGACCGTCCGGGGAGAACCCGTGGATCGCGAGGTAGCCGCGCAGGTCGAAGACGCGCTCCTCCCTGCTCCCGAGGTTCCGAGCGACGACCTCGAAGTCGCGCCCGTTGCCGCGGTTCGTCGCGTAGGCGAGCATCGCTCCGTCCCGCGAGACGACCGGCGTCCAGTGGTTGAAGCGCGGGTCGACGATCAGCGGCTCGGGCTCGCCGCCCCGCTTGAGCAGATACAGCTGCGTCCGCTCGTTGCCGCCCGCGTCGACCGAGAGCAGCACCCGGCCGTCCGGCAGCAGCGTCCCGTCAACGGGCTCCGGCAGGTCGGTCAGCTGCTCCGGCTCGCCGCCCTCGGACGGGACGAGGAAGAGCTGGCGGACACCCGGGCGGTCCGAGGCGATCAAGAGCGCCGAGCCGTCGCGCGTGAACGCGAGCGGCCACGCCTGTTTGAGCGCGAGGAACGACCGGAGATCTCTCACGGCGCGAGGCTATCGGGGCCGGAACGACTGAGGGCCGCGCGCGGCCCTCAGTCCTTTCGTAGACACACCGCCACGGTGTCGTAGGAGGGCACGCTCTCCGAGAGCCCCTAGAGGAGTCGAACCTCTGTCCGCGGGTTCGAAGCCCGCCGCTCGTCCGCTGAGCTACGGAGGCAGGGGAGCCTCATGACTCCCGGGAATGAAGTGCGGGCGGAGGGAGTCGAACCCCCATGAGCCGAAGCTCGCCGGTTTCTGAGACCGGGGCGTCTGCCTGTTCCGCCACGCCCGCGTGAGGGCCGGCACAGGCCGGCCCAGGTGGTACGTCACGCCGCCGGACGAGCCGGCGGCTCAGGCTGAGGCCGCTGGACGTCGAGGCGCAACTGGCGCCGCACCTCGAGCTGGACGACCTTGGCCGGACGCGGCTTCAGTGGCCGCGGCACGGCGTACAGATGCCGTTGCATCAGCTTGCTCCTCTCTGGTTGGAAGGGATCGATCGGGGAGGCGGTGGGCGCGGAGAGCCGCCGCAGTCTGCACCGGGTGGTGCGTCCTGCCCTCTACGTCATGAGCCGTGTGGGGTGCCGGCCGCTGCGTTGTGCTGCGGCGGAGTCGAACCGCCTTCGCCCGGCCCTGGCGTTACCCGGCGCGATCCATGTCGCGTGGTTGCAGCTTTTCGGGCTGCTGCCGCCCTGGTGCACGCCCGACGGCGACTCTCCGCCGTCCACCGCTCTCACTTGGCGAGGGCGTTTGCCCAGTTCGCCGCCTGGAGGGCGACGTCGAGCTCGCGGCGCTCGCGGGCGAGCTCGTCGACCGTGCGACGCAGCACGGCGACGTCGACGGTCGGCTTTAGCTTGATCTCGCGCAGCGAGTAGCGCTCCGGCTGTTCCGCGGCAGCGACCGCGAGCTCGCGGTGCACCGTGTAGCGCAGCGCCAGCACGTCACGACGGGCGAGCGCGTCGGTGAGCGTCTCACCGTCCGCCGTCGCGGCCGTGAGGTTCGTGCGGTTGATGCGGGAGATCAGCGTGCGCAGCCGCTCCGCTGCCTGCTCGAACTCGGCGAGCAGGACGTCCGGCTGCTCCGGCGGAGCCTCGCCCTCCTGCACCTTCGCGGACGCGAGCAGGCGGGTGCGGAGCTCGACCAGGCGCTGCTGGGTGTCGGCGCGAACCGTCAGGGCTTCGCCCAGCGTCATCGTCTCGTTGGCCATCGGTCCTCCTTTCGTCGTTCGTGATAGATGGAGCAGGCCCGCCAGGATTCGAACCCGGACCGGCGAGGTTGGAGCTCGCCATGCTTCCGGTTACACCACAGGCCTGTGAGCACGCCCGGCTGGACTCGAACCAGCGGCCTCTGCCTTCGCACGGCAGCGCTCTCGTCCGCTGAGCTACGGGCGTTTGTGCGAGGAGCCTCCGGCAGGAGTCGAACCTGCACCTCGGCCTTACGACGGGCGCGTGCTGGCCGTTGACACTACGGAGGCGGGAGGGCTTGGCGGAACGGTGCTCGTCGCAGGGGTGCGATGGGCGTCGCGAGGCAAGGACGCAGGGAGCGTCCGTAGCCACAGGCTACGGGCGCGACCGAGGACGCAGCAGCCGGCGCAGCCGGCCGACGAGCGAAGCGAGGAGTCGCGGCGTCCAGCGCAGCCCTGCGGCACAGCCACTGTTTCGCCAAGCCCTCCATAGTGGAGACGGCGGGAGTCGAACCCGCTCCTCCTCGGTGCAAGCGAGGCGCCCATCCCCATGGGCTTCATCCCCCCGTGAACTAGTCAGTCAAGAGTGCGGACGGGTGGAGTCGAACCACCACAGGCGGAGGCGGCGGGGTTACAGCTCGCTGAGCTCCCCGCTGCTCAGCGTCCGCGTGAAAGGGCGGCCGACCGGATTCGAACCGGTACCGCGAGGATCACCACCTCGAATGCTGCCGTTACACCACAGCCACCACGACGGGGACGACCGGACTCGAACCGGCGGCCTATCGCCTGACAAGCGAGTGCTCTTGCCGCTGAGCTACGCCCCCCAGAGATTGCGCGGGTGGGATTCGAACCCACGTCTCGAGCTCATGGGGCTCGCGAGGAAAGCCGCTCCTCCACCGCGCGTCGTGTCGTGCAGGTCTGGCCGGCTGGAGTCGAACCAGCGGTCTCCGGTTCCCGAAACCGGCGGGGTGGCCGACTCCCCTACGGCCAGACGATCAGTCGGAAGTCCTGGAATCGAACCTGCCCTGCCCGTTATCAGCGAGCCGTGCCGCCACGGACACCGACCTCCGAGCTCCGGCGGCAGGGCTCGAACCTGCTCCTCACGATTAACAGTCGCGCGTCGTACCCGTTCGACCACGCCGGAATGAATTGAGGTGGCCCCGGCAGGAGTCGAACCTGCACCGTGCCGATTAAGAGTCGGCAGCTCTGCCGTATTGAGCTACGGAGCCGGGAAGTGTGGCCGGCAGGACTCGAACCTGCGCCGCGTCGCGTTTCAGGCGACCGCTCTACCGTCGCTGAGCTACGGCCACACGGTGATGGGCGAGGCTGGACTCGAACCAGCAGCCTCTTGTTTGTAAGACAAGCGCTCTCCGCTCTTGAGCTACTCGCCCAGGGAGGGTTTGGCGGAAGGCCGCTCGTCGTCGGCGTGCGATGCTCGTTCGCTGACAAGGACGCAGTGAGCTCGAATAGCGGCGCTATTCGGGCGACCGAGGACGCCGCTCAGCGGGCGAGCAGCGTGCGCCGGCGACACAGCCTGCTTTTCGCCAAACCCTCCTAAGCTCCGGGACAAGGATTCGAACCTCGACCTCCGCGTTCAGAGCGCGGTGTCCTGGCCGTTAGACGATCCCGGAACAAAAGACTTGCGTATGTCTCGTCGCGCGAACTGCTGCACGGCGATGTTGTCCATGCCACTCGCCTGCGCTTCGGCCCTGGATCGTGCCCGCTCGCTGCTGCGCTGCCGCGGTCGGCGCGTCCTTCGTGGAGGCGTTTTGGAGCCCGGCGCTCGCGCGTGCTTCGACAATTGCGCAGGCAAAAGCCGCCGTTGCACAAACAGCGTCGATTACCGCGCCGAAGCGCGCGAGGACCTTTCTCTCTCAGACGGGGCCTCGATTTCCTACTAGGTCTTCTTCAAGCTGAGCATCACCTCTGGCTAAGAGCGGGTTGTTGACTGCCGAAACGACGAGGGCGACCCTCTCGGGTCGCCCTCACTCGAGCTGTTATGCGGCTAGGTGACTAGCGCGCACACCTCCGAGCGAGGGCATGGGAGCGATCCGCCCCGTACTCCTTCGCGGGCGCCTGCCGGCACGGCAGGAAGCCCACGACGAGATTCGTGGCCGGATTGAAGCTGTGGGTGTTGACGAAGTTGAGCATCGTGACTGGAGGTAGTTACCGCGCCGGAGAGTAGACGAAACTCCGCGAGCGCGCAAGTCCAATTTACGAAAGACCAGCGAACATGGACAGATCCGATCGTTAATGCGTCTCGCAATTACCCGTGCGGCATTTCGCAGCGAGGCTGGTCACACCCGGCCTCGGGCACTAACGTTCGAGCATGGCCTTAACGACGCGGCCAGAGCTCCGGGGAACATTCGGCATGGTCGGCTCGACGCACTGGCTGGCGTCGGCGGCGGGGATGGCCGTGCTCGAGCAGGGCGGGAACGCGTTCGACGCGGCTGTCGCGGCCGGCTTCACGCTCCAGGTCGTCGAGCCGCACCTGAACGGGCCCGGCGGCGACCTGCCCGCGCTCGTCTGGCCGGCCGGGCGGGAGCGGCCGCTCGTCCTCTGCGCGCAGGGGCCCGCGCCACGGGCGGCGACGATCGAGCGCTACCGCGACGAGCTCGGGCTGCAGCTCGTCCCGGGCACCGGGCCGCTCGCGGCGGTCGTGCCCGGCGCCTTCGGAGGCTGGATCGCGCTGCTGCGCGAGTACGGGACGCTGCCGCTCCACGACGTCCTCCACTTCGCGATCTCCTACGCAGAGGAGGGCTACCCGGCCGTCGCGCCGATCGGCGACGCCATCCGGAAGGTCGAGCGGCTCTTCTTGGACGAGTGGACAACGTGCGGCGAGATCTACCTTCCCGCTCCGGAAGCGGGCACGCTGCATCGCAACCACGCCCTCGCGGCGACCTACCGGCGCATCCTCGCCGAGGCAGAGGCCGTCTCGGTCGACCGCGAGACGCAGCTCGATGCGGCGGAGGCGTGCTGGTACCGCGGCTTCGTCGCGGAGGAGATGGTCGGCTTCCAGGGGCGCGAGTGGCTCGACAGCTCGGGCGGGCGTCACAGCGGCCTGCTCGCCGAGGATGACCTGCGCGACTGGGCACCGACCTGGGAGGAGCCGGTCTCCGTCGACTACCACGGCCACGAGGTCTTCAAGGCTGGGCCGTGGAGCCAGGCGCCGGTCTTCCTCCAGCAGCTCCGTCTGCTCGAGGGGTTCGACCTCGACGCGATGGGCCAGACGAGCGTGCACACGATCACCGAGTGCGCGAAGCTCGCGTTCGCCGATCGCGAGGCGTGGTACGGCGACCCTGACTTCGTCGACGTCCCGCTGGAGATGCTGCTCTCGCGCGAGTACGCGGACGAGCGACGCGCGCTCGTGGGCGACGAGGCGTCCGCCGAGCTGCGGCCCGGCGGCGAGGGCTGGCGCCTCCCGGCTCCGGCCGAGAACGTCGAGCAAGCGCCCGGCACCGGGGAGCCCACTCGCGGGGACACCGTCCACATCGACGTCGTCGACCGCTCCGGGAACATGGTCTCCGCGACGCCCAGCGGGGGCTGGCTCTACGGCGCGCCGGTCATCCCTTCCCTCGGGTTCTGCCTCGGTACTCGTGCACAGATGTTCTGGCTCGAGAAGGGACTGCCGAACTCGCTCGAGCCGGGCAAGCGGCCGCGGACGACGCTCTCGCCTACGCTCGTCGCCCGCGACGGCGAGCCGTACCTCGCCCTCGGCACGCCGGGCGGAGACCAGCAGGACCAGTGGACGCTCCACGTCTTCCTCGGCCACGTCCACCACGGCCTCGACCTGCAGGCCGCGATCGACGCGCCGAACCACCACACCGAAGCGTTCCCCGAGAGCTTCTACCCGCGCGCGACCCGATCGCGGCACGTCGCGGTCGAGGAACGCTTC
>DASQCM010000216.1:0-2626 GCA_035634675.1 Gaiellaceae bacterium | reverse complement strand
GTCTCAGCGCGAGCCGCCCGAGTCCGAGCTGCACGCGGGCAAGCGCTGCCGGGGAGTCGGCATCCGCGCGGGCCGCCTCATAGAGCTGAGCGGCGCGGTTCTCGTCGCCGAGCCGCAGGGCGACCTCGGCTTCCAGGAGCTCCGAGCTCACGTCGTCGCCGCCGGGCCGGCCTGTGGCGAGATACTCGGGGGTGACCCCTAGCCGCTTCGCAAATTCATGGAGGATCTGGAGGGAGGGGACGCGCGCCCCCGCTTCGATACGCGAGACGTAGGCGGCAGTACACCCTTCGAACGACAGTTCCCGCTGCGTCAGTCCCGCGGTCTCGCGCGCCTGCCGCAGGCGTTGACCCACCGCGGTGGGGTCGTCGACATGGTTGGATGGCCGACGGGGCATCGCGGGATCAGACTACAGACAGATCCGGGAAAAAACGAGGTGGCGGCGGCGTGCTTGCACGCCGCCGCCACTCATGGAAGCACGCTGTTTAGCGGACGCCCGGCCACACGCCGTCGGCGGCGACGAGCGCAGAGAGAACTGCGCCAACCGCGATGGCCGGCAAAACGATCCTCTCCTTCACGGGACTGTCCTTTCGATTCGATTTCCGAGAACAGCCCGGCCGGGGTGACGCGTGTTCTAGCCCACGCGTCGGACGTTGCTACCTATTGTTCTGCTCGACCCGAGGGGAGTAAACTCGCGGCGAGTTGGAACCTGCGGGGAGGCGGAGCACCAGCGAGTACCGGATCGTCTGCGTCGTCCGGCGTGCCGACGGGCACGTTCGCGCGGTCTGCTATTCGGAGCGTGGCAGCGGCGTCATTTACGACGATCAATGGACGCTCGAGGAAGCCCGGCACGCAATCCAGCAGGGACACCGGCTCTACGCCGTCAGCCCGTCGACAGGCGTCGAGGTCGAGCTCGAGGTCCACGGGGAAGGCATTCGCGCCAGACCCGGCGAGAACGTCGACTTCGACCTCGACGACCTGCCGACCTGCAGTAGTTAGCGCAAGAGCCGCCGCAGGCACGCGCGCAGCCCGTCGCGCCAGTGCGGCAACGACGGTGCGTCGGCGCGCTCACTTCGCAGCACCGAGTAGGCGGGCCGGGGCGCAGGTCGCTCGAGCTCCGCGGTGGAGATCCTCCTGACGCGGCAGTCGATTCCCGCCTCTTGGAAGGTCGCCTCCGCGAGCTCGGCCCACGTGCAGTCGCCGCCGCTCGCCAGGTGCCAGCGCCCGCGCGGCAGATCGAGCAGCTCGCGTACCGCGGCCGCGAGGTGCCCGACGTAGGTGGGCGAGCCGCGCTGGTCGTCGACGACCGCGACCTCGTCGCGTTCGGCGCCGAGGCGGAGCATCGTGCGGACGAAGTTCGTGCTCGTCCAGCCGTGGAGCCAGGAGCTGCGGACGACCCAGGCGTCCTCGCCGGCCACGGCCTCGGCCTGCAGCTTCGTGCGGCCGTAGACCGAGAGCGGGTTCGGCGCGTCCGACTCGAGGTACGGCTCGCGCTTGCGGCCGTCGAAGACGTAGTCCGTCGAGAAGAGGACGATCGGCGCGCCGAGCTCGAGGACGTGCTGCGTCCCGCCGACGTTCACGGCAGCCGCGTCCTGCGGGGACGCCTCCGCCCCGTCGACGTCCGTCCAGGCCGCCGCGTGGAGCACGAGATCGACCTCCGGAAGATCGGCCGGGGGCGGCAGAACCACGTCCCACTCCGCTCGGGTGAGCGGCACGACCCGCGCAACGGCGCCGAACTCCTCGCACAGCGCAGCCCCGAGCTGCCCGTCGGCGCCGGTGACGAGGACGCCTCGGCTCAGCTCCACGCGCTCTCGCGCACGGGCGCCCGGTCCCTCAGCGGCTCCCACCAGCCCCGGTTGGCGGCGTACCACTCGACCGTCGCGCGCAGCCCGTCTACGAAGGAGATCTCCGGCTGCCAACCGAGCTCGTCTTGCAGCTTCGCGGAGTCGAGCAGGTAGCGGCGATCGTGCCCGGGGCGGTCGGGAACGATCGTCTTCAGCGACTCGGGCTTCCCCGTCAGCTCGAGCACGAGATCGGCGATCTCCTCGATCGAGCGCTCGAGGCCCGAGCCGACGTTGTAGGTCTCGCCTTCCCGACCCTGCTCGAGCACGAGCTCGATCGCGCGGCAGTGATCGTCGACGTGCAGCCACTCGCGCCGGTTCCGCGTCGAGGCGTACAGCGGCAGCTCCAGGTCGTCGAACGCGTGCGTGACAAAGAGGGGGATCACCTTCTCGGGGAACTGCCGCGGCCCGTAGTTGTTCGAGCAGTTCGTGATCGTCACCGGCAGGCCGAACGTCTCGGAGTAGGCGCGCACGGCGTGGTCGGCCGCCGCCTTCGAGGCGTTGTACGGCGTCCGCGGCCGGTACGGCGACTCCTCAGTGAACGCCTCCTCCGAGTCCAGCGGCAGGTCGCCGTAGACCTCGCACGTCGAGACGTGATGGAAGCGAGACACCCCGTGCCGGCGCGAAGCCTCGAGCAGGGTCTGCGTGCCGAGGACGTTGGTGCGGAAGAAGAGGCCGGGGTCGAGGACAGCGAGGCTGTTGTGCGACTCTGCGGCGAAGTTGACGACCGTGTCGATGCTCTCCTCGGCGAGGAGCCGCTCGGTCGGGTCGAGGTCGCAGATGTCGCA